>NZ_DASYZI010000158.1:0-36102 GCF_035946395.1 Actinocrinis sp. | reverse complement strand
CGCGACTGGTCGCGGCCGACGTCGAGCCGCCGATCTACCTGTCCGCCAACGTTGAAGGCGGCGACGCGCACAACGATGTGTGGGAAGCGCGCTACGAAGGCCGGATCCGCCGCAGCGCATACTGAGCCAACCAGGTCATTCGCCGCACCACGCACTACACGAACCATGCACTGAGCCAACCATGCACTGAATCAACAGAGCGCTGGATCACGGGGCCGTTCGCCGCGACGTGCACTGAGCCAACCGGATTGTTCGCCCACCGCATACTGAATCAACGAAGTCATTCGCCGCAGCGCGCACCGGGCCGACTGGGTACTCGCTCCACTGCGCACTGAATCACCGGATCCTTCGCCGCAGCGTGTACTGGGCCAATCGAGGTTACTCGCCGCATCGCGTGCTGAATCAGCGGAGTTGTTCGCCACAGAGCGAACCAGGCCGACTGGGTTACTCGCCGCGCTGTGCGCTGAATCAACGTATGCCTTCACTGAAGCGTGTACTGGGTCGGCCGCTCCCGGCAGAGCCGCGTGTTCTTGAGTACACACGTTCCCGTACGTCCGCCGACAGCTTGTCGGCCCTTGGGCGAAGGGGTGATTGCATGAATGGAATATAACCGTATTATCAGACTTATTCGTTCAGTCTCACTAGTACGTCGGACCGGGAGAGTCGCCCGAGACTCCCCGGTGGCGTGAAACCTGGCGCGGCACGCCGCCAGTACGTCGGGGATACGGCGTGCTGAACTCCACGTCCGGGCGCAGTGCCGAACCGATACCGGTGAACCGGTCGCCTGTGCCCTGGTCACCAGGGACCCAGCGCAGTGCCAAACGGTATTCGTGCACTAATGCGTCATAAAGTGGGGTCGCCGCCGGACGTGCCTCAGCCGGGTCGAAGCCGGAATGCGACGCCTGAGCAGCGGAAGGTTGTGGCGCAGTCACAACGGAAACAACGATGTACCGGTGCCCCACGATGTTCGGCCGATCGAGTGATCGGCCCGGCTAAACCATCCATTCGGCCCAACGTTGCTGGTCAGCTGAATCATTGCTGCCTCGCGCAGGCTCCCGCCGCCGAGCCATGTTCCGACGACCGAGTGTGACGCGTCTCAGTCGGCCTCCCGACCGACTTCCGGGATCAGGTCGGCGATGGACTTCACAATCCGCGATGGCCGGTAGGGGAACCTGTCGACCTCGTTCAGCTGGATGATCCCGGTCGTGACCAGAATCGTTTCGAGACCCGCCTCGATACCGCACTTGATGTCCGTGTCCATCCGGTCGCCGATCATCGCGGTCGTCTCCGAATGGGCCTCGATCTTGTTCAGGCCCTCACGCATCATCACCGGGTTCGGCTTGCCCACGAAGTACGGCTCGACCCCCGTCGCCCGGGTGATCAGCGCCGCGACCGAGCCGCAGGCGGGCAGCGCGCCTTCTAGCGAGGGACCGGTGGCGTCCGGGTTGGTGGCGATGAACCGGGAACCGTTGTCGATCAGCCGGATCGCCCGGGTGATCGCCTCGAAGCTGTAGGTCCGGGTCTCCCCGAGCACCACGTAGTCGGGCTGGTTGTCGGAGAGGGTGTAGCCGACCTCATGCAGCGCGGTGGTAAGACCCGCCTCGCCGATGGCGTACGCCGATCCGTTGGGCCGCTGCGAGTGCAGGAAGTTGGCGGTGGCCAGCGCCGAGGTCCAGATCGACTCCTCCGGCAGGTCGATCCCGGTGGAGAGCAGCCTGGCACGCAGGTCCCGCGGCGTATAGATCGAGTTGTTGGTCAGTACCAGGAACGGCGTGCCGAAGTCGCGCAGCTTGCGGATGAACTCGTCTGCCCCGGGGATCATGTTGCCCTCGTGGATGAGGACCCCGTCCATGTCCGTCAGCCAGGTCGTCACCGGCTTGCGGTCGTTCACGTTCAGCTCCTTCCGGGCGGGCCGGGCAACTCCCGGCACGCTGGCGAAGGACACGCTGAGGGTGGCGTGTGGCTTCGGGCATCATCATCTCGTGTCCGGGGCACGGGCACGCGAGGCGGTTCGAATGTCGGAATGACAGCCACCGCGCCACAGGAGGGTTGTGGCGCGGTCAGCGAGAGGATTGACGCCGGTACGCGTGCCGCCTCTCGGCGAGTGGCACAGCGCGGCTCCAGCCTGACGGTATTCCGCGCCGGCTATAGGTGAGGCCCGGGGACATCGTACGTACCGGCTCATCGAGGCTAACACACGGAAGTGGACTTGCGCCGCATCCGTAACCGCGCCAGTACTCTCACATACTTCCGCAACCGGCCCGCATGCATAGCGTTCCACCAGGTGAGCGCTGATTCGACCGCAGCCGAAGGCCACTGCCTTTCAAGGCCGAGAATGGCACCAACCGGACAAGGCGGCGCAACCGTATTGACGACGCGTGAATTGACGGCACGAACGTCGACTGCTGGGCACTGAAGTAACGAAGCGGCGGAGCTCTGGTGCTACTAGCTCCATCCTCCGCACGTCACCCGGGCGAGCGATACGTAGATCGGGATAACCTGGGCTCATCATCGAGTAATGGCCTTACTCGACACTGAGGAATACCCGATATTCCCGGATTGTCCCTCGCGCGTTCAAGTGGCGTACGGAGGATGGGACTAGCCGCTCAATTCGCTATAGCAGCCTACGTTCGCCCTCGCGTCGTTTCACGACGACATCTGCTGCATGGCCCTAGTGCCCGCCACGAGCTGCCGCCGCGCTGGCCTCAATCACCTGCTCAGCCACAATGTCGGTCTCAATCGCCTGCCCCACGCTCTCCGATATCGCGGCGGTGGTCGGCTGCGCCGGGATGATCGGTGCATCAGAGGCCGGGGCGCCGGAGGCTCCTGATGACAGGTGCCTGACGGCAGTCGCCTCACCCTCGATCTCGTGCACGATCGCCTTCTCGAAACCACGCAGCCCGAAGTGCTTGTGGTCGTCGTGGTGGAAGTAAGGCTCCCAGCGGCGCGCGTCCAACAGACGGAACACTGGGAGATGCCTGATTTCCAGACTGATGAGCACAGCAGCGGTCGTGGTGACCGCCAGCCCGATGTGCCCGACTCCTGCCGCTGCTCCGATCGCTGCGGCAGCGAAGACAGAGGCCGCAGTGGTGATTCCGTGCAGGATCTCCTTGTCCTGCATCGCCTGCCGGAAGGAGAGTCCGCCACCGATGAAGCCGATGCCCGTGACAGCGCCACCCAATACCGCAGGGGAGGACAACGAGAGGGTGCCGATGAGCGCCGTCCCTGCACCGAGGAGGGAGAAGGTACGGTCGCCCGCAGGTGCGCCGCGTACAGCCCGCTCGAATCCGAGCACGAAGGTCAGCCCCCAGCCGACCAATACCCGGGTGATCAAGTCCAGCTCGGTGATGTGCACCGCGTCCCGCCTCCCCATGCTGCTGGTACTCAGCCAGTTGACGTATGTTCGATGACCAGTCGTTGTGGTGCAGCAGTCTAAGGTGTGTCACCCTCCTGTCCGCTACTCCGGGCGGCGCACGCAGTCGACTGAAGGTAGTTACGCTGATACGGCGTATCGCTCCACCTGAAGACGACACCGCTGACACGAGGCATCGCACCATCTGAAGACAGCCCGGCTTACACGGTGCATGACCACCCGAGCGGGTGGTCTGACGTACGACCTGGCCCATCCGACGGCATTGACCTGACCGGAGGCCAGCCCAGCTGAAGTTCGGCCCGGCTGGATATGTGGCTCGGCGGGGTACGTGGCCCAGCCAGATACCTGGCTCGACTGATGAGGCGGGCTTGCCACCGCGCCAGGTCGACTCCGAACCGGTAGACTGCTGTCACGTGCGATTCCTGAATGATGCGTCCCCGCAGTACGACCTCACCTACGACGACGTCTTCATGGTCCCTGCACGATCCGACGTAGGTTCGAGGCTCGGCGTCGATCTCAGGACGCCGGACGCGTCCGGCACCACCATTCCTCTCGTTGTCGCCAACATGACCGCCGTTGCCGGCCGCCGCATGGCGGAGACCGTCGCGCGCCGCGGCGCACTGGCGGTCATCCCGCAAGACATCCCACTCGATGTGGTGACTGACGTCATCGATTGGGTCAAGGCACGGCACACGGTCTATGACACCCCGATCACCGTCCGACCTTCGGACACCGTGGGTGACCTGCTCAACCTCCTTCCGAAACGTGCCCACGGCGCAGCAGTCGTCATTGAGGACGGTCGGCCCGTCGGCGTGGTCACTGAGGCCGACTGTGCTGGCGTCGACCGATTCACCCAGCTCAGCCAGGTGATGTCGCGTGGCCCGCTCACCGTGCCGGACGGCATCGAGCCCGAGGAGGCCTTCAACCGCCTGAGCGAGGGTCACTACCGCCTCGCCCCGGTGGTCGACGGCAATGGCCTGCTCACCGGCCTGCTGACCCGCCAGGCTGCGTTGCGCGCGACACTGTATGAGCCTGCGGTCGACGCATCCGGCCGATTGCGCGTCTCGGCTGCGGTCGGCATCAACGGCGACGCCGTCGGCCGCGCGAAGTCCCTGCTCGACGCCGGTGTGGATGCGCTGGTCGTCGATACCGCACACGGGCACCAAGAGAAGATGATCAGCGTCCTCTCCGCAGTGCGCGCCCTGAATCCGCAGGTCCCCGTGGTCGCGGGCAACGTGGTTTCGGCCGAGGGAGTCCGTGACCTGGTCGCCGCCGGGGCGGACATCGTCAAGGTCGGTGTCGGCCCCGGCGCGATGTGCACGACTCGGATGATGACCGGCGTGGGACGCCCTCAGTTCTCCGCAGTGCTCGAATGCGCGGCCCAAGCGCGTGCCCTCGGCAAGCACGTCTGGGCCGATGGCGGAGTACGTCACCCGCGCGACGTTGCGTTGGCTCTGGCGGCGGGTGCGTCGAACGTGATGATCGGTTCATGGTTCGCGGGCACCTATGAATCCCCTGGCGACCTCCAGTTCGATGGGGATGGCAGACAGTACAAGGTGAACTTCGGTATGGCTTCTGCTCGTGCGGTACGACTCCGCACTGCCGACGACTCTCCCTTCCAACAGGCACGCAAGGCGATATTCGAAGAAGGCATCTCGACCTCCCGGATGTATCTCGATCCTCAGCGACCCGGTGTCGAAGACCTGCTCGACTCGATCGTGGCCGGCGTCCGGTCCTCGTGCACTTACGCGGGCGCGCGCTCCCTTGACGAGTTTCACGAGCGAGCGGTGATCGGTATCCAGAGCACCGCCGGATACAGCGAGGGCAAACCGCTTCACACCAGCTGGTAGCGGAGCACCACTGCGCCGACTAGTGGCGGGGAGATGCTGCTCGGCGGGAGGCGACCGGTTGGCGCCGATGATGGTCGACTGAAGGTCGGGCGCCTTGGCGCTGCCGGGAGCAACCGCGCAAATGGTCTGAGACGTGTTGTTTCGACGTCGTCTGTGACGCTGCCTGTGCGGGGCGAGCGGCCGTCCCGCCCCGTCCAGGTTCCCCGTCCCCGACTAGTCCGCGATCGGTGGCGCCTACACCATCGCGTGTGTGTCTGTGGTTGTGACCTGGCGGTGCGCTGTTAACTCACCGTGAAGGTCACCGGGGTTGACTGGCTTGCGTCGTAGTGGCTGTCACCGCTGTACGAAGCAGTCGCGGTGTGGCTGCCCGCCGGCAACGTGAGCTTTTCGAGCGCCCGGCCATGTGAGATCTTGACCGGGGGGAGCGACTTGCCGTCCACGACGAAGGTGATCGACCCCGTCTCGGCAGCGTGTCGGTGTCCCTTGCCTTTCTTGCTCTTTCCCTTCTTGCCCTTGCCCTTCGAGCCCTGCTGATCCGGGCCCTGGTCCTTCGTCGGTGCGCTGGGCTGGGTGGCGATGCTTACCCGGGCGGAGAGCAGAAAGTCCTCGCCACCGTGCGCGCTCTTGGGCGCGTGCACCCGGGTCACGGTCGGTGCGTGCGGAGCCGGAGCGCCGTCCGCCGCGTAGGCCAGCGCCGGCGCGATAGCCAGACCACCGATGGTGGACAGGACCAGGGCACGAGTGAACGCTCGGGACATAGTGGACCTCCTCGTTGTGTCGCGGCTGTCGCGGGTGGCTCCCGCGAGGTTCAGCGCGACGTGATCAACAGTGACAGGAGCCCGCGCCAGGCGAATCCGTAAAATTGCGTATTTTTCTACGCACTTATGACGAGGCCTTGTGGGTGACCTGGCGGATAATCAGATTGTGCTGCGTGGTGAGGAGTCGTAAGCCTGCTGGTAATTGGCGGCAATCTGTGGATATGCGGTGTACTGGTGGAGAAGCTTGGCGGTAGGTATGTCGCTAGCTGATTCGCGTCGAGGCCGCGGAAAGAAAGAGTGCTGTATGTGCACAGGAGTTCGGCGGTAAGCGGGGCCTGGGGAGAGTCAAAGGGTAAGCCGCGTGCTGCGCATCCTGGACGAGCAGCATGCCGACTGGGGAGAGGCGCAGGGCAAGGGGCGCTGAGGTGGCTGCGGCCTGGTTCGGCGGTAAGTGGGGCCGTGGGGTGGTTCACGTGGTGGTTTACGTTGAGGCCATCTCTTGTGTGCCAGCGCTCGGGGTGTGGGTGTGTGTTGATATATTTATAAGGTGGTTGGCGTGAGTGTGGCGCAGAGGGTTCGAGCACTGCTCGCATAGGGCTTGTGTTTGTGGTCAGATGTTGGGCGTTATTGCCGAATGCGTTGGTAGTGGTGGCGGCAGTGAGTGAATGAGCCGCAGGTCGCAGCCTGTTCTCAGTTCTCTCCGCCTGGAGACGGGATGCCGAACCGTTTGGCAAACCTCGGGTCCGTCTCCCACCACGGGCGCAGGTGCCCCTCGGGGAGTTCCTCCTCATCGGCGCCTTGCGCGCCCGGCGCATGCTGGACTACTTCCAGCGCGTCAAGCAGCGTGTCGACGACCGCTGCTTCTTGGCGGTCCTCGCGGAACATGCGTCGCCACAGGGCTCCGATGAATGGGAGTCCGGCCAAGTCGCCGATCACCCAGATCGCCCCGCCGCCGATGAGCTGGTCTTGGTGGAACGTCATGCCCCAAGGCCGACCGAGCGCTGTGTAGTAGTCCAGCGCGACTGTGTAGCTGCCCCACATCAAGATGATGCCGAGCGCTCCGTCCGTGACCGCTTCGGCAAACGTGATCCACACCGACACCAGATGCGGGTACTCGTGCGGTACCGGATCCACACGCAACCGTGTCCAGTAGTAGTAATAGCCGACTGTCACCAACGTGAATCTGAGCAGTTCGTTCTGGAAGTTACTACGCATTGCTGCCTGGAACCACGGCGTGAGGTACACCAGGAACGGCGTGCTCATGAACACGATCGACACGGTGGCCGGGAACGCGAGCATGCGCGCGGGACGGCTGTGCAGAACGCGGTTAATCTGCGCGCGACCGCGTTCAGAACAGTTCGCGAGCAGGAGGGTCAGCGGAGCGCCGAGCGCGAGCAGCATCGGCACCACCATCATCAGCAAGGTGTTCTGCACCGCGCGCGGCCAGAACAGGACGCGCTCGTACGCTCCGAGGAACGACATCGAGACGAATGCGAGAAGCCCGAGTCCAGCCAGGAAGAACGCCGTCTGGCTGAAGTGCCACTGCCCGCCAGCCTTCGTGTGTCGCCTGACGCCGATGAGGTAAAGCGTCGCCCCGACGGTGGCAACGGCGAGGACCCATGGGTTGAGCGTCCATTGGGTCGCGTAGCTGGCGTTCTGCAGGGCGGGCGGGCCTGAATAGGCGCTGACCAGCGTGTGCGAGCCCACTGCGGGCAATCCGGTCGTCATGCGCGCATCACCTCGTGGCTTCCACCTTTACCCGCACATCGTAGGCAATCGTGTGGAGCCGTCAGACAAGCGGGGGTGCGGGACTGTGCGGCCATATGATATTCGAACCTTAGTTCTATAATGTTCTATGACGAGCAGGCTCAGCAGTCACGCATGGGTTTGCCTGGATTTTTGATGATTTCTACGTCATGGGCGTCGTGGACGTGAAACAGTTGACTGCCGAGACGCAGAGACCCATAAGCAGTGACCAAGTGGGACCGTGCGAGCGGTAGAAAAGAGGCACGGGCCGCTGAGGTGGCTGTGTCCCGGTTCGGCGGCGTTGTCGGCGGTGGCCGGTAGCGTTTTGGTCGACACCCCAACCGGCGGTCCGAAACCACTGAACCATACATACGGAGGCGAGTGAACCATGGCGGCGTCCACCGATCGGGAGAAGGCGATCGACGCGGCCCTTGCGCAGATCGAGCGGCAGTTCGGCAAGGGCTCGCTGATGCGCATGGGCGATCAGGCACGTGCGCCGATCGATGTCATCCCGACTGGGGCGATCGCGCTCGACGTGGCTCTGGGTGTCGGCGGGCTGCCGCGGGGGCGCGTCGTCGAGATCTACGGCCCTGAATCCAGCGGCAAGACGACCGTGGCCCTGCACGCGGTGGCCAACGCCCAGCGGGCTGGCGGGCTGGCCGCGTTCATCGACGCTGAGCACGCCCTCGACCCGGACTACGCGAAGGCTCTCGGCGTGGACACGGACAATCTGTACATCTCCCAGCCCGACAACGGCGAGCAGGCACTTGAGATCGCGGACACGCTGATCCGCTCCGGTGCCCTGGACATCATCGTCATCGACTCGGTGGCCGCGCTGGTGCCACGAGCGGAAATCGAGGGTGAGATGGGCGACGCGCACGTCGGCCTTCAGGCGCGACTGATGAGCCAGGCGCTGCGGAAGATGACTGGCGCGCTTAGCCAGTCCAAGACCACCGCGATCTTCATCAACCAGCTGCGTGAGAAGGTCGGCGTGATGTTCGGCTCGCCGGAGACGACGACCGGTGGCCGGGCGCTGAAGTTCTACGCCTCGGTGCGGCTGGACGTGCGGCGGATCGAGACGTTGAAGGACGGCCAAGACGCGGTGGCGAACCGTACCCGGGTGAAGGTCGTCAAGAACAAGGTGGCACCGCCCTTCCGCCAGGCCGAGTTCGACATCGTCTACGGCCACGGGATCAGCCGTGAGGGCAGCCTGATCGACCTGGGCGTCGAGCATGGCTTCGTACGCAAGTCCGGGGCCTGGTACACGTACGAGAACGGTCAACTCGGACAGGGCAAGGAGAACGCGCGGGCCTATCTGAAGGACAACCCCGACATCGCCAACGAGATCGAGAAGAAGATCAAGGAGAAGCTCGGCGTCGGCCCGCAGCTGGACGCGCCTGCGGTGGACGCCAAGCCGGCGGACGCCAAGTCGCCCGCCCCCGCCGCCACCGAGCCGGTCAAGGCTGCCCGGTCGTCCCGGACGAAGGCCGCAAGTGCTGATGCCTCCGGTCTGTGAGCGGCGGCGAATTCGCTGACGGGCTGCCTGCTGACGGACTGACTGAGGAGAGCGGCGCGGCGGGACGACCGAGGCGGGGTGCTGGGTCGTTCGGTGTGCGAGTGGGCACGCGGGATCAGGATCCGGACGGCGAGGGTGGCGCGCATGGCGGTTACGCGCCGTCCGCGCTGCCCGGCCCGGGGCAGGTGTCTGAGGAGGGCACGTCTGAACATCGCGTGCTTACGGGTCGCGGGCTGTCCGGCCAGGGTGGCGTGTCCGAGCAGGGCGCGGCTCAGCAGGATGGGTCTGGGCATGGCGTGGCTGTGGGCCGTAGGTCATCTGGCCAGGGAAACGCGTCTGAGCAGGGTACGGCCGAGCAGGACGTGCCTGAGCAGGGCAGACCAGCGCGTGGCATGGCTGCGGACTATGGGCCGTCCGGTTTGGGACAGGCGTCTGTGCAGGGCACGCCTGAGCAGGACGGGTATCAGCAGGGCGGATCTGAGCGGGGCGCGCCCGGGAGTCATGGGCCGTTCAGCTCGGAGCAGGCGTCTGGAGAGGGCGCGTCTGAGCGTGGTGGGTCCGAGGCTGGCGGCGAGTCGGCGGCGCGGCGGATCGCGCTGGACGCGTTGTCTCGGGCCGCGCGCACCCGGGGACAGTTGGAAGCCCTGTTGCAGCGCAAAGAGGTCGCGCCCGAGGCTGCGGCGGCGGTGCTCGATCGCTTCGAAGAGGTCGGGCTGATCGACGACCGCGGGTACGCGGAAGCCTTTGTGGAATCCAGACACAGGGTTCGCGGGCAAGGCAGCCGGGTGTTGTCCATGGAGCTACGTCGGCGGGGTGTGGCCGACGACGTGGTCGCCGACGCGATCGGAGGACTAGACCCGGATCGCGAGTTCGAGACGGCCTGCCGGATCGCTCGGTCCCGGTATGAGCGGATGCCTGCGGTGGCACCCGAGGTGAAGGTGCGTCGGCTGGCCGGATTCCTGGCGCGGAAGGGTTACTCGGGCTTGGTCGTCGCTCGTGTCGTCCGACAGGTCGTCGAATCGGTCGACTCGTTGGCGGTGGCGGCGGAAGCGCTCGATGGGATGGGGGACGGCGAGATTGGGGACGATGGGGATGTGTGACTGCCTTAGAGTCCTAAAGACCTAGAGCCGCTACGGGTGGCCCTCAAGCTGTTGCCCTGGTCAGCTTCGATGTGTCTGGGTGATGTGGACGTATCGGTAAGCGGCGTTGCGGTCTACGGTCATGGCGTTGCGAGGGTCACGATGTTGTGGTCCAGACGCCGTCTGGCGGGGTGATCGCCTTGATGCCTGAAGGCGCCAGGGTTGCGTTGAAGATTGCCTTCCAGGTGCCGTTCTGTTCGGCGGCGACCAGGATGTCGTCGACCTTCTTGCGTAGCAACTCGTCGCCGAAGGGCAGGCCGATGCCGTAGAGCTGCGGCGCGGCGGCCTTGGGGACCTCGATCAGACGCAGGTTCTGCGGGTCCTGTGCCGCGTAACCGGCGAGGACCGCCAGGTCGGTGTAGACGGCGTCTACCGATTGTTGCTTCAGAGCGCTGACGCATTCCGAGAACGTGTCGCGCGGTAGCGGTTGGGCGCTCGTCAGGCTTTTGAGCTGCGTGTACGAGTTCGAGCCCGATGTCGAGCAGATCTTGTTGTCCGACGTCAGCGACTCCATGCCGGTGATGCCGGTCTCGTCGGCGCGCAGCAGCAACCCCTCATCGGTCTCGAAGTACGGCCCGGCGAAGGAGATCACCTGCGCCCGGGCTGGCGTGTACGAGTAGGAGGCGACGACGAGGTCGACCGAGCCGTTCTCCAACGCGCTCTCCCGGTTGGCCGACTCGATCGGCACGAACTGGATCTGCGAGCGGCTGAAGCCGAGCCCGGCGGCGATCAGTTCGGCGATTTCGACGTCGAAGCCCGTGTATGTCTGGTTGCGCTGATCGTAGTAACCGAGGCCGGGCTGGTCGTCCTTCACGCCGATGACGATGCGGCCCTTGCCCTGGTCACGGGAGGCCATGCGCAGGAAGGTCGGCGAGTTGTCCAGCCTGAAATTCGCCGCGACCGGGAAGTCGCCTGTCGCCGTGACGGGGGAGATGGTGACACAGCCGACCGTGCTCACGACGATACCCATCACGATGAAAAGCCCGAGCAATCCCCGTCGTCGCACGTACAGTCAGCCCCTTGCGCTGGTGTCACCCCGAATGCGTTTCCGGTGTGGAAGGTAGCGGCTGGCGGGCTTATCCGTCACCGCGAGGGATAACGGTCGAGTAACGGTGCAGAATGTCCGCGGCGTCCGGGGTCATGCGCTCCACGGTAGGACCTTGCCCTGTGGAAAGCTCAAGAGCGATCATGCAAAGAGGGAGCGAGGGTCGGTCGGGGCCGACAGCGCGGTGCGTGCGGCTGGCGCCGTGCGGGCCTGCGAGTCGGGGCCGAGCGTGGCCAGGCGAAGGAAGTCGATCGGTCTTGGGAACGGCTCCGGCGGCAAGCGTGGCAAAATGCGGAGAGGTCGTCCCGGAGCGCACGGGACCGGGACCTCGACCGTGGACCGGCGCCCCGGACCGCGGCGACCGGCGGATTGGGTGGTTGTCTTCGAGATGTCCTCAGCCAGGAAGTACGAGATCGTCACGTACGGCTGCCAGATGAACGTGCACGACTCCGAGCGGCTGTCCGGCCTGCTGGAGAGTGCCGGCTACGAGCGCGCCGAACAAGGCGACGCGGCTGACGTGGTGGTCTTCAACACCTGTGCAGTCCGGGAGAATGCCGACAACCGCCTGTACGGCAACCTCGGGCACCTCGCCTCCGTCAAGGCGCAGCGGCCGGGTATGCAGATCGCGGTCGGCGGCTGTCTCGCGCAGAAGGATCGTGGGGAAGTCGTGCGTCGCGCGCCCTACGTCGACGTGGTCTTCGGTACGCACAACCTTGCTGCGCTACCGGTCCTGCTCGAACGTGCCCGCGTGCAGCAGGAGGCGCAGGTCGAGATCGCCGAGTCACTGGAGGTCTTCCCGTCCACGCTGCCCACGCGCCGTGAGTCCGCGTATGCCGCGTGGGTTTCGGTGTCCGTGGGCTGCAACAACAAGTGCACGTTCTGCATCGTCCCGGCACTGCGCGGAACGGAGAAGGACCGGCGACCCGGCGAGATCCTGGCCGAGATCGAGGCGCTCGTGGCCGAGGGGGTCGTGGAGATCACGCTGCTCGGGCAGAACGTCAACTCGTACGGGGTCGAGTTCGGGGACACCACGGCGTTTTCGAAGTTGTTGCGGGCGTGTGGAGAGATCGCGGGGCTCGAAAGAGTGCGGTTCACCTCGCCGCATCCGCGTGACTTCACCGATGACGTGATCGCCGCGATGGCCGAGACACACAACGTGATGCCCTCGCTGCACATGCCGCTACAGTCGGGCTCGGACTCGGTGCTGCGTGCCATGCGCCGCTCTTACCGGCAGGATCGGTACCTCGGGATCATCGAGCGGGTGCGTAAGGCGATACCCCACGCAGCGATCACCACCGATGTGATCGTCGGATTCCCTGGCGAGACGGACGCGGACTTCGAGCAGACGCTACACGTGGTGCGCGAGGCCCGGTTCGCCTCCGCGTTCACTTTCCAGTACTCGAAGCGCCCCGGTACTCCGGCCGCGGAGATGGACGGCCAGGTGCCCAAGCAGGCCGTGCGGGAGCGTTACGAGCGGCTGGTCGCGCTCCAGGAGGAGATCTCCTGGGCGGAGAACCGTCGGCTGGTGGGCGCCGAGGTCGAATTACTGGTGGCCGAGGGCGAGGGGCGCAAGGACGAGGCGACGCACCGGATGTCCGGGCGGGCGCGCGACAACCGGCTGGTGCACTTCGCGGTCGGCGAGGTCGGGGCTGGTGAGCGGCCGCGTCCTGGGGATCTGGTGACCGCCGAGGTCACCTACGGGGCGCCGCACCACTTGGTTGCGGACGGTCGTGACGGCGGCAACGCCATCCGCACGCTGCGTCGGCTGCGCTCCGGCGACGCCTGGGAGGCGCGTAACGCGGCGGATGCGGCGGATGCGGTTAAGGACGTAAAGCCGCCGACGGTTTCACTCGGGATGCCGGGTGTAGGCGCGCCCGCGCCGCTACCGGCCGCCCCGGTCTGCTGAGCGGCGGTGCCGGGTGCTGGTCGCAGCCGCAGTATGCCCTCAGGCGCCCATGCTCGTGCCTGAGGTCGCAAATGGTGCCGCTGAGGAGTTGGCGGACGTCCGTGACGCATCATTTGAAGCCGTCACTCGGCTTCGGCTGGAGAGGCCTGACCTGCTGATCGCGGTGGCTACGGGCGGTGGTGCCGGGGCGCGTGAGGTGCGGTTTGGCGGGAACTTCCGTCGTTTCGGTGTGGATCTCGCTGTTGGTGAGGGCGCAACTGGAGATGGCCTGGCTGGAGATGGCGCAGCCGGGAGCGATATAGGCGACGTGGCAGGAGATGACGGGCGGGGCGCGCGGGGCACCGCGTGCGTTGGCCTGCTGGTCGGGCGCTGGCTGCTCGACGGCGGGTTCCCGGCGGCCGTGCCGCTGCGCGAAGGCTGGGAGATCGGCGAGCGTACCGAGCCAGGGGAGTGCGAGCGGATCGGGCGCGCGTTGGCGGCGCGGTCCGCGCGTGTCGCGCTGCTGGTCATGGGAGACGGAACGGCTCGGCGGGGCGTCAAGGCGCCCGGCTATCTGGACGAGCGCGCCGTCCCCTTCGACGACGAGGTCGCCCGCGCGTTGGGCGGTGTGGACACGAGAGCGCTCGCGGCCATCGATCCGGCGGCCGCGAGCGACTTGATGGCGGCGGGGCGGGCTCCCTGGCAGGTGCTCGCCGGGGCCGTCGACGGCAGCAGCCCGTCGTGGCGCGGCGAATTGCTCTCGTATCGCGCGCCGTACGGGGTGGGCTACTTCACCGCCGTCTGGACGCCGCAGGGTTGATGTGCCGGCTGATGCGACGCTGACGAAGGGCTGGTGGAGCCGGTGCGTCAGCTCTGCGGCGGCTGCGCAGAATCGCCGCCCTGCGTGCCGGGTTCGGGGCGCGGCATGTCGGCGTCGGCTTCTCCGGAAGCCTGTCCGGCCTGCTGGCCGAACTTGTCCTTGGCCATGCCGACGCCCTTGTTGATCTGATTGGTGTACTTGCCGCCGGTCTTCTCATCGACCATCTGGCCTGCCTTGTCGAGGCCCTGGTTCACCTGGTCGCCGTGGCCGGCCATCATGCCGGTCACGCGGTCCTTCAGTGTGGTGCCGGTGCTGCCCGAGTCGCCCTTGCGGTGCTTGAGGAAGTCGAAGATGCCCATTGCGTGGCCCTCCGGTTCGGGGCCGTCCTGTACCGTCGGCCCGATCAAAATCGAGCATATGCGACATAACGGAATGAAGCGCGGTGACACGGATACCGGAGAATGGGGACCTGGGACAATGAGGCCGTGACAGGGGCTGTGACAAGCGTGATGGCGTCGGAGCGGGGTGAGCAGCCGATCGGCGCGCCACGGGCAGCCGTCAGGCATCCGGCCGACGGACGACCGCTGGTGATCGCTGTGGTCGGCCCCACGGCGGTTGGCAAGTCGGACCTGGCCGTCGCCCTGGCCCGTGCGGTCGGTGGCGAGGTCGTCAACGCCGACTCGATGCAGCTTTATCGCGGTATGGACATCGGCACCGCCAAGCTCACCGAGGCCGAACGCGGGGGCGTTCATCACCATCTGTTGGACATCTGGCCGGTGACGCAACGGGCGGCGGTGGCCGAGTACCAGCGTCTGGCGCGTACCGCCATCGACCGCTTGGTGGCCGAGGAACGCCCGGTGATTCTCGTCGGTGGTTCAGGTCTGTACGTGCACGCGACGCTCGACGACTTCGAGTTCCCCGGCACCGATCCCGGGTTGCGCGCCGAGCTTGAGGCGCAACTCGCCGAAGTCGGACCGGGCGCGATGCACGCCCGGCTGACCGCAGCCGACCCGGACGCCGCTGCGGCGATCCTGCCGTCGAACGGCCGACGGATCGTGCGCGCGCTCGAAGTCATCGAGCTGACCGGCGGCCGGTTCGTCGCGACACTGCCAGGGCATCGGCCGCACTACCCGCACACGCTGCGGCTGGGCCTGACATCGGACCGCGCGCTACTCGACGAACGCATATCGCGGCGAGTGGACGTGATGTGGGAACGCGGGCTGGTCGACGAGGTACGCGCTCTGGAGAAAGTCGGACTGCGTGAGGGCGTCACGGCCAGCCGCGCGCTCGGCTACAAACAGGTCCTTGCCTTCCTTGCCGGGGAAATCTCGGAACTGGATGCCCGTGAGCAGACCGTCAAGGAGACCAAGCGCTTCGCCCGGCGTCAGGAGTCGTGGTTTCGGCGAGACCCGCACGTGCATTGGCTTGACCAGGCCGGTGACGGTGTCTACGACGTTGCGCTGGAACTTGTGCGCGGTTGACGGCGGAGATGGAGCTTTGACGGTTAGCGAGGACTAGCGAGAGTTGACGACGGGTCAGAGGTGTTCAGGCGCCGAAGATCCGGCGTGTGTACTCGTTGCCGAATACACGATCCGGGTCCGCTTTCTCCCGTACCGCCAGGAAATCCTGGAAGCGCGTATACGCCGAGGCGATGTATTCGCGATCCCGCGTGTGTATTTTGCCCCAGTGCGGGCGTCCGTCGTAGGCGACCATGATGGTTTCGGCGTTCTCGAAATAGTCCGTGGGGCTGACGCCTTCGTGCATGTGAAACGCCAGGTACGCTGTGTCGCGGCCATGCGCCGTCGAGAGCCACAGTTCGTCGGCGGGGGCGGTACGTACTTCGATCGGCAGGCTGATCCGCAGTCCTGCGGCCTCGATCATCCGCCGTACTTCGCGTAACGCCGGGACTGCGGCCTCACGCGGCAGCGCGTATTCCATCTCCAGGAACTTGAAACGCCGCGGTGAGGTGAACACTTTGTCGGATCGGTCGGTGTAGCTGCGCGCCGTCAAAGCTTTCGAGGCGAAGCGGTTGATCGTCGGGATGGCCCGTGGCGCGCTGCGTCCGGTCTTGAGCAGACCGGAGAAGAACGTGTTGGACAGGAATTCGTCCTCGAACCACTCCCTGCGCCGGGAAAGCGGCGTGGCGGGCCCGCCGGAGCGGTTGTTGCGCTTGAGCATCGCGCCCTTGGTGTGCGGGAACCACCAGAACTCGAAGTGCTCGTTCTCCCGCCACAGGTCGTCGAAGGTTTCGAGGGCCGCGTCCATCCGTATCGGCTCCTCGCGCGCGGCCAGCAGGAACGCCGGCTCGGTGCGGAACGTCACCGCGGTGATCACACCGATCGCGCCGATCCCGATCCGGGCCGCCTCGAACAGTTCCGGGCGTTCGGCGGCCGAGCAGGCCACGATCGAACCGTCGGCCAGCACCAGTTCGAGCCCGGCGACCTGCGCGGCGAGGGACGCGCTCGACCGGCCGGTGCCGTGCGTGCCGGTGGCGATCGCCCCGGCGACGGTCTGTTCCTGGATGTCGCCCAGGTTCGTCAGCGCGAGCCCCTGCTCGGCGAGCAGCTCGTTGAACCGCCACAGACCCATCCCGCCCTCGACGGTGACCAGGCCGGACGCCTTGTCGGCCGAACGCAGCCTGGAGAGGTGGTCGAGCCGGATCAGCACGCCGTCCGTGACGGCGACCGGGGCGAACGAGTGGCCGGTGCCGACCGGTTTGACTTTAAGGCCGGCAGCGGCGGCCTCACGCACTGTCTGCGCGACATCTCGCGTACTCGTCGGAGTGGCGATGCGCCGCACATGGGCCTTCTGATTGCCCGCCCAGTTCGTCCAGGCGCGCGTCGGCGCGGAGGTCGCGTCAGTGGTCACAGCCTCGGAAACCCATCTCATCAGGTCGGCAGGGTTGCCTTGCGGTGGGTAAGCCAACGCGACATATGAGCGGGCGTCAAGGGGCGATTGTGGAATTTCGTTGTCTGCTCATAGGAATTCCGAGACGCTGCTGAGCGGTAGTGCTCCATAGCGCCTCATAAGCAGTGTTCCAAGCCGGCTGACTTCGAAGTGCGTTTCAGGTCCGGTCGGTGGGGAAGAGGTTTCGGCCGCGCTCGGGTGCGCAACCCGCACATGCGAGGATGGCGGCATGTCATCGGCCAGCCCTTATGACGCCCTGCTGCTGCTGTCCTTCGGCGGTCCCGAGGGGCCCGACGACGTGGTCCCATTCCTGGAGAATGTCACGCGCGGCCGGGGCATTCCCAAGGAACGCCTCGTCGAGGTCGGCGCGCACTACTTCCGGTTCGGCGGAGTGAGCCCGATCAACGGGCAATGCCGGGCGCTGATCGCGGCGCTCGAACGCGACTTCGCCGAACACGGCCTCAGCCTCCCGATTTACTGGGGCAACCGGAACTGGGAGCCGTACGTGGCCGACGCGGTCGCCCGGATGGCCGCGGACGGCGTACGCAGGGCGCTGGTATTCGTCACGTCGGCCTATTCGTCGTACTCGGGTTGCCGCCAGTACCGCGAGGACTTGGCAGCTGCGATGGCCGCGGGTGGCGACGCGGTGGCGGGACTTCGACTGGACCGTGTCCGCGCCTACTTCGACCACCCGGGTTTCGTCGAGCCGATGGTCCGCTCGACGGTGCAGGCGCTCGGCCGCCTGGACGAGTCAGTGCGCGACGAAGCCGAACTGGTCTTCGTCACCCACTCGCTGCCGCTCGTGATGGCGGATTCGAGCCCGTACGTGACGCAGCACGAGGCCGTGGCCGAGTTGGTCGCGCTGGGCGTCGAGCGGGTGACCGGGGTGGCCGACAGGCCGCGTTCGCTGACGTACTGTAGCCGCAGCGGGCCCCCGAGCCAGCCGTGGCTTGAGCCCGACATCGGTGATCACCTGCGTGAACGCGCCGCGCAGGGGCTGGCGGCGGCGGTCGCGGTGCCGATCGGCTTCATCTCGGACCACATGGAGGTCGTCTACGACCTCGACACCGAGGCGGCCGAGACGGCGGCCGAACTCGGGCTGTCGTTCGCCCGCGCGGCCACGGTCGGCGTGGACCCGGACTTCGTCGCGGCGATCCGCGACCTCGTGCTCGAACGCGCGACCCGGGAACGCGGCGAGCACTCGGAGCCGAAGGTGCTCAGCGCTCTCGGCACGATGCCGGATGTTTGCAGTGCCGGGTGCTGCCCGAACGTGCGCGGCCACCGGCCGGCGCTGTGCGGGATGGACTGACGTGACGGGACCGGCTGACGTGGAACGCGCAGGCGCAGACGATGCGAACGGGCACGTGAACGGGGACGTGAGCGTGGATCCATGGCGGCTGCTCGAACTGGCGCAGGTGGTGGCCGGCGAGGCCGCGCGGATGCTGGTGGAGAGGCGGCCGGCGGATCTCGGCGTCGCGATCACCAAGTCCAGCCCGACCGATGTGGTCACCGAGATGGACACCGCGGCCGAACAGCTCCTCCGCAAGATGATCCTCGAACAACGCCCCGATGACGCCTTTCTCGGCGAGGAGGGCGGGGCGAACTCGGGGCGCAGCACCGTGCGATGGGTGATCGACCCGATTGATGGCACCGTGAACTATCTCTACGACCTACCGCACTGGTCCGTGTCCGTGGGCGTGGAGGTGGACGGTGTTGCGGTGGCGGGTGTCGTCGCCGCTCCGCGCCTTGGAGAGACCTACACGGCAGTGCGCGACGCCGGGTCGTGGTGCAACGGCGTGAGGCTGCGTGTGCGGCCGCCGACCGATCTGGGCAGAGCCCTCATCGCCACGGGCTTCGGTTACCGTTCCGAACGACGAGAGCGCCAAGGCGTGATCGTCGGTGCCCTGCTGCCACGGGTGCGCGACATCCGACGCGCCGGTTCGGCAGCGCTGGATTTGTGCGCCGTCGCGGCTGGCCGGGTGGACGGCTACTACGAGCGCGGCACGCACGACTGGGACCGCTCGGCGGGGGCGCTGATCGCCACGGAGGCGGGCGCAATCGTCCAAGGCTTTCATGGTCAATCGGCGAGTGAGGCGATGGTCTTGGCGGCGCCTCCAGGGACCTTTACCGCCCTCCACGATGCCTTGATCGAGCTCGGCGCGGGCGCCCCGGACTACTGAGCGCGAGACGAATGAGCGTCCCGGCGCTCATAAGGGCTCATAAGGGCGCGGGACGCTCGGTAAATATGGCTTGACTAGCAGTCACGCCACGTTGGGTCAGGCCACAGTGGAGTTAAGCCGCAGTGGGCGTGGACACGTCCACGCCATGCTCGGCGGCGATGCGGAGCAGGGAGTCCAATTCGCCCTGCTCCACTTGCACCGCGTAGGGGTCTTTGGCGGACATGGCGCGACGCAGAGCGGACTGCGTGTCGAAGATGCGCTGTCGCAGACGAGTGGAGAACTCTCCCATGGTTCGCTCCTTGCGCGGGGGAGGGGGCCTGCGCTGCCGGTGAGGGCCCGGCGGTGCGCAGCCCGCAGCCGTGGAGGGTGGGACTGGCCGGTCGGCTGGACTGGGATGGAACTTGGGGTCGATGCCGGGGTTGTCGCTGTCGGGTGGTGCCGCACTCACACAAGTACCCACGCCGCCATGGCGGGTTGAGCCATGTGGGTCTGCCTTCCCAGGGGCTACCGATGCCAAACCGGCTTTTCGAATCCAGCCGGGCGGGTCGGAAGGTTTTGACCCTCTCTTTACACGGACTGCGGCACTCTGCTTTCTTCGAGCTGCTTTCTTCGAGCCGAGACCGCGGGGCGCAGCCGGTGCGGGACGGTGAACTGCAAGGTGTCGGGCAGATTGACTTTGGGTGAATCGGCCGTGGACAGGTTGATTCCGGTGAAGCGGAGGCGCGCGGATCATGCGAGTGCTGGTCGTCGAGGATGAGCGGTTGCTGGCCGACGCCATCGCGACCGGTCTGCGCCGCGAGGCGATGGCGGTGGACGTGGTCTACGACGGCGCCGCGGCCTGGGAGCGGGCCGGCGTCAACGACTACGACGTGGTCGTGCTCGACCGCGACCTGCCGGCGATGCCCGGCGACGAGGTGTGCCGACTGATCGTCGGGTCGGGCGCCGCGACCCGGATCCTGATGCTCACCGCCGCCTCAGACGTGGCCGACCGGGTGTCCGGGCTCTCTCTGGGCGCCGACGACTACCTCGGCAAGCCCTTCGCCTTCGCGGAACTGGTCGCCCGGGTGCGCGCGCTCGGCCGCCGTTCGGTCGTGCCGGTGCCGCCGATCCTGGAGCGCTCGGGGCTGCGGCTGGATCCGGCCCGGCGCGAGGTGACCCGCGACGGACGTCCGGTCGCCCTCTCGCCGAAGGAGTTCGCCGTGCTTGAGGTGCTGCTACGCGCCGACGGCACGGCGGTCACCGCGGAGCGGCTGCTGGAAAAAGCCTGGGACGAGAACGCCGACCCGTTCACCAACGTGGTGCGCGTCACCGTCATGACCCTGCGCAAGCGGCTCGGCGATCCGCCGATCGTGCTCACCGTGCCCGGCGCGGGTTACCGAATCGCGTGATCAGCATATGAACACTGAACCTGACGCCAGCATCTCGAACCCTGGCAACATTTCGAACGCCGTCAACCTGAACAGGGCGCGCGTCGAGGATCCGCTCGCTCGCACGGTGATCCCGCTGACCGCGTCGGGTCACTACACCGCAGCGACCGAGGCTGCTCCACCACCCGCCAGGCGTGCGGCACGGCGTGGTCTCAACGTGCGCGCCAAGCTGACCCTGATCTACGGTTCGATGTTCGTCGGTGCCGGCATCCTGCTGATCACAGTCATCTACCTCCTGGTTCTTTACCGGCTCAACCATCCGCGAGCCAACCTACCGGCATGGTGCACCCTTACAGCGGCGGACCGGGCTGAGGGCATCAAGCTGACCAGCGTGCAGAGCGCCCTGTGCGCACGTCTTCAGCGGACTGAGACGCTGCGCAGCATCGTGATCTCCTCGCTGGTCGGGCTCGCAATCACCAGTGTCGTGGCGTTCGGCGTGGGTTACCTCGTCGCAGGACGCATTCTGCGGCCGCTGAGCCGCGTCACGGCTGCCGCACGACGTATCGCGCACCGACCGGATGCCGCCGCACAGACCCGGATCGCCCTCGACGGCCCCAGCGACGAACTGCGCGAGCTCGCCGACACCTTCGACGAGATGCTCGACCGCCTCGACCTCGCCTTCCAGAGCCAGCGGCGCTTCACAGGCAACGTCTCGCACGAGTTACGCACCCCGATCGCAATCAACCGCACGCTGCTTGAAGTCGCACTCGCTGATCCAGACCTGCCTTCGCAGACCGAGCAACTCGCCAAAGCGCTGCTGACGACGAACGAACGCTCCGAGCGGATGATCGAAGGTCTGCTCGCGCTGGCCCGTGCCGACAACGCGCTCGTCAACCCGTCTCCGGTCGACCTCTCCGCAGTCGCCGCACGCGCGGCGGCTCAATGCGAGGCCGAGGCGTCGGAACGCAGCGTGGTGCTGCGTACGGACTTCGGGCGCGCGTTCGCGTTCGGCGACGGCTCGCTGCTCGAACGCGTCGCGACAAACCTGATCCAGAACGGCCTGCGGTACAACACGCCGGGCGGATGGGTGGACGTCGTCACGTACGACCAACGAAGCCACGGTCTGCTCGTGGTGGCCAACACTGGACCGATCGTGCCTGAGACGGCGGCTGAGGGGCTGTTCGAGCCGTTCCGGCGGCTTCAGCCGACCGGCGGTGCACAGCGCGACCCGGCGGACCGTGGCGCGGGGCTCGGGCTGTCCATCGTGCGCGCGATCGTCTCGGCGCACAGCGGCCGGATCGTTGTGCAGCCACGGTCGGAAGGCGGGCTCATCGTGCGTGTCTGGGTTCCCGTTCCTCGGCCGATGCCCTGACCGACGAGCCGCTTCCGAGCCGCTTGGGGTTCGCCTACGTGTCCCGTGGCTGCCTGTAGGGGCGTGCCCTAGCCGATCCGCCGTAGCTCTTTCGCGTACAGCGCTCCGTTCGCGACGTACCGCGCCACAGCGTCGTCGAAAGCTCCCGGCGAGACCGTGTTCGGGCGGATCTTTGCCGGGACGCCGAGTGCCATCGCACCGCTCGGGACCTCGGTCCCGGGAGACACCACCGCGCCCGCGCCGACAAGCGCGCCACTACGCACAGTGACCCTGTGCAAAAGCACCGAACCGGACCCGATCAGACAGTAATCTTCGACTACACAGCCCTCGAGATGAGCGATGTGACCAATTACACATTCCGAGCCGATTACAGTCGCCAGTTCCTCTGTCGCGTGCACCACAGTGCCGTCCTGAACCGAAGTGCGCTCGCCGACCGTGATGCTTCCATAGTCTCCTCGCAATACGGCTCCGGGCCACACGCTACTGCCCGCACCTACGCTGACCTGGCCGATCACCACGGCTTCGGGGTGGATGTAGGCCTCGGGATGCAGGGTGGGAATATAGTCGCCCAACGCGTAGATCGGCATGGGGGCACGCCTTCCATGACGGGTAGCCGACGGACTTCGGGGATCGGATCATCCTGCCAGATCACTCTTTCGGCGGAGGTGAGTGGGTGTCGGTTGCATAACACCCCTTGAAGTGAGGCAAAATCTGCGCCTCGGATCGGGCACAAGTCCGGCTCCCGAAACGTTACGTGCCCAGAACCAGAGAACCGCCTGAAGGGGGAGAGGGAGAAATGGCCACCGACTACGACACTCCACGCAAGACCGACGACGAGCTCAACGAGGACTCGCTGGAGGAACTGAAGGCCCGCCGCGTCGACAAGACCGCCGCGGTGGTGGACCTGGACGAAGGCGACGCCGAGTCGCTGGAACTGCCGGGTGCCGACCTGTCCAACGAGGAGCTCAGCGTCCGGGTGCTGCCGCGCCAGGCCGACGAGTTCACCTGCTCCAAGTGCTTCCTGGTGCATCACCAGTCGCAGTTGGCGTATGAGCGGAACGGACAGAGTATCTGCCGGGACTGTGCCTGAGCCGAGAGGCCGCCGAGGGTACCGGCGGCCTCTGAGCAGTACAGGCGCCTCGTGGACGGGCGTCCGGCACACGGCGGTGGTCAGCGCGGGAGCGCGTTGACCACCGCCGCTAGTTGAGTGGGCCGCCGGCTTGAAAGGTAGAGATAGGGAGTCGGATCCGCAGGGTCGGCGATCTCGACGCGCACCGCGGTCGGGATGTAGCTACGCAGCAGCAGGAACGCCCGCGGATCCGCTTCGTAGGTGCGCAGCGCGCGGGCGTGCTCGGCATCGAGCGCGAGCGCGGCCCCGAGCGCGGACGCGGGCAGCGTCGCGGGACCGGCCTTGAGCGTCCCGTCCGACAGCACCTCGATCACGGGGCGGCCGTACGCCACCACGGCCCAGCCGCCCAGCGCGGTGACCAGGACCAGGCCGGCCAGCGACCACCACGGGCTCATCACCAGCAGGATGATTGCGATGCTCAGCCCGAACAGGAACGCGATCAGCCAGTACGACAGGGGAGCGCGCAGCGTCTCTCGATAACCGGCGGTGTGCTCGCCACCAGCACTCTGGCCTGTGCCGCGAGCGGCCGGCTCACGGCCGTCGGCTTGCTCTCCGAGGCTGTCTGTGGGTGTGCTGTCCATAGGCAATAGCGTCACACACGACTCGTGCGATCAGTGCGTCGCCCCTGCCGGATACGGACGGGGCTTGACAGCCGGGTAATGTCTGCGGCGTGAGCAGACCCGACGCGAGCCAGTCGGCCGCGCCGAGCGACGCGCGGACGGCTGTCGTGACCCCGACCACGCCGCCGGCGAACGCCCGGCTCCCGCGGCGTCATCCCGAGGCTCCGCCGCCGGGCACGGAACTCGGACCGCACTACCCGATGTGCTTCGCCTGCGGCGACGAGCAGCCCAACGGACTGCATCTGCGGGTGTTCGCCGCCGAGGGAGTCGCGGTCCGCGCCGAGTTCGAGGTCGGGGCGGCGCACCAGGGAGCCCCGGGGCTGATCCACGGCGGCCTGCTCAACCTCGCCTTCGACGAGGTGATGGGCTCGGTGCACTGGCTGCTGCGCGTCCCGGCGGTCACCGGAAGACTGGAGACCGACTTCCTCAAGCCGGTTCCGGTCGGCCGGACGGTACACCTGTCCGCCTGGTGTGAGGGCATTCACGGACGCAAGCTCTTCCACCGCGCCGAGGGTCACCTGGACACGCCGGACGGTCCGTTGGTGGCGCGGGCGTCCGCGCTGTTCGTCGAGGTGCAGCTCGCGCACTTCACCAAACACGGCCGGGCCGATGAGGTCCAGGCGGTGCTTGACAATCCAGACGATCACAAGATGCTGCGCGCCTTCGAGGTGAACCCGTGATGGGGCGGCTGGACCTGACGGGGCAGTCGGGTCTGATCGAGCAAGACGGCACCTTGGCCGGGGCCGGGCAAGACGGCACGGTCGACGTCCTGGTCACGCGGCTTGACCCGGGACTTCCCCTGCCGAGCTACGCTCATCCGGGTGACGCGGGAGCCGACCTCTGCACGGTCGTGGAGGCCGTGGTGGCGCCGGGCGAACGGGTCATTCTGCCCACCGGTGTGGCGATCGCACTCCCGGATGGGTATGCGGCCTTCGTGCATCCTCGCTCGGGACTCGCCGCTCGCTACGGGGTGGCCTTGGTCAACTCCCCTGGAACGGTGGACGCGGGGTACCGTGGCGAGGTCAAGGTGATCGTGGTCAATCTGGACCGGAATGCCCCTGTGGTGTTCCACCGGGGGGACCGGATCGCCCAACTCGTGGTGCAGCGGGTCGAGCGCGCCCGTTTCCGCGAGGTGGCCGAGTTGCCGGAGACGGCGCGCGGCGCGGGCGGATTCGGGTCTACCGGCCGGTAGGCGCGGCTCCGCGATCAGAGTCGGACGCGGGCAGCCGCGATCATTGGTTATCAGTGATGGGGAGACGAGAACGATGTTCCGACGGCGAGGGCGCGACGCGGACACGGGGCCGGAGGACGGCTTCGACGAGTCGGCCGACGACGTCTTAGCGGACGCGCAGGAAGGCACCCGGCGCGCCCCCGACCCGGGTTCCGGCAGGGAGAACGGGCCGTGGGACGCCGCGGAGCTCGACTCTCCCCACGACGGCCGGATCGACTTCGGCGGCCTGCTCATCCCGGCCGCCGGAAACATCCGGGTGGAGATGACCGAGCAGGGGCAGCTGGTCGCCATCCGGATCGAGCTCGGGCAGAGCGCGATCCAGGTGAACGCCTTCGCCGCGCCGCGCACCGAGGGCATCTGGTCGGACGTGTGCGACGAGATCGCGGTGGAGATCACCAAGCAGGGCGGCATCGTGGACCGCGGCGTCGGGCAGCTCGGCCCGGAGTTGCGCGCCCGCGTGCCGGTCCGGCTGCCCGATGGCAACCAGGGCATCCAGGTCATGCGCTTCGTCGGCGCGAACGGCCCGCGCTGGTTCCTGCGGGGAGTGGTCTACGGCCTCGGCGCGGTGCAGCCCGAAGCCGCCACGGCGGTGGACCGGGTGTTCCGGGAGATCGTGGTGGTGCGCGGCACCGAGGCGATGGCCCCGCGTGACCCCATCCCGCTGACCATGCCCAAGGACGCCCAGCCGGCCGAGCCGGTGCCCGACGAGCAGGACCCGGGCTCGCCGTACAAGGGCAGTCTCAACCCGTTCGAGCGCGGCCCGGAGATCACCGAGGTCCGATAGTCCCTGGGTTCGATAGTCATGGCTCCGATGGTCCCGAGCTTCGACAGCATCGGGGTTCGACGGCCCTGACGTTCGACATTGCCGACGCGCCGCCAGCTCGGTGGCGCGAAAGTTCCTCGGCGGACCGTTTGTCGACTCCTGCGGCGGCGATGGATCCGGCCAATTTCCAGGGCCGGATCCACCGCCGCCGTATGAGCTCCGGCTACCATGCACGGCATGCCAGCTTTCCCCCCACCCGAGGCGGCTCCGCCCGTTTTCACCACGCCCGAGCCCGGCGCGGCCCCGGTTCCTGAGCCGCGGTACGCCGTCGCCGACGCCGTGCCTGGGACTGAGGCCGCAGCAGGCAGCGCCGAGGCGGAGGCGGCTCGTGCGGCGGCGTACCAGGAGACGATCGTCGCCACCTTCGGCGGGAAGCGCGGCTTGGTCGAGGCCGGGCTGCCGACCATCGTCTTCCTCATCGTCTACACCGCGACCAGAAGCCTGAACGCTTCGCTGTGGTCGGCCGTCGCGGTCGCCGCCGTGCTCACCGTCGTGCGGCTCGCGCAGAAGGACAAGCTTCAGTACGCGCTCAGCGGCCTGGTCGGCGTGGCGGTGAGCGCGGCGTTCGCGAAGTTCACCGGACAGGCGAGGAACTTCTATCTGCCCGGGGTGCTGCAAAACTCCGGCGAGGCGCTGCTGTTCGGCATCAGCGCCCTGGTCCGCTGGCCGATCGTCGGCGTCCTCATCGGCCCGATCACCGGCGAGATGACCGCCTGGCGGCAGCATCCGGAGCGGCTGAAGGCCTTCACCGTCTCCACCTGGCTGCTCACCGCGATGTTCGCGGTGCGCGTGGCGATCGAGGTGCCTCTCTACCTCTCCAACCAGCTCACCGCGCTCGGGGCGGCGAAGGTGCTGCTCGGCTACCCGCTCTACCTCGCGGTCGCCTTCGTCTGCTGGCAGATCATCAGAAAAGCGCCGCTGCCCAAGGAGACAGCGACGCCTTCGAGTTGATGCCGGTGAGCCAGATGTCGATGGGCTGAGCGTCGACGAGCTGGATGTTGACGAGCTGAGCGTCGATGAGTTGGGCCTCGGCGGCCTGAGCCGTCAGAGTCGGCCGACCTCGTCGACCTCTTCTTCGCCTGTTCCGCCCCGCTGCCTACTCGGCCTGCACCGATAGCAGCTCCTCAAGTTGCTGCTCGCGGTCCGGGGCCGCGACGAACAGCAGCTCGTCGCCGGCTTCGAGCGGGTTCTCCGGGCTCGGCACCAACACCCGGCCGCCGCGCAGCACTGCGACCAGCGCGGTGTCCTCGGGCCATGTCACCTCGCCGATCCCGGTGCCAACCAGCCGGGCGTTCGCCGGCAGGGTGAGCTCCACCAGGTTCGCGTCGCCCTGGCTGAACCGCAGCAGCCGGACCAGGTCGCCGACCGAGACGGCCTCCTCGACCAGCGCCGACATCAGCCGCGGGGTGGAGACCGCGACGTCCACGCCCCACGCGTCGTTGAACAGCCACTCGTTCTTCGGGTGGTTGACCCGGGCCACCACCCGCGGCACGCCGTACTCCGTCTTGGCCAGCAGCGAGACCACCAGGTTCACCTTGTCGTCCCCGGTGGCGGCGATGGCCACGTTGCAGCGCTGCAAGCCCGCCTCGTCCAGCGAGGCGATCTCGCAGGCGTCGGCGAGCAGCCACTCGGCGCGCGGCAGCTCGTCCACCGCGATCTGCTGCGGCTCCTTGTCGATCAGCAGCACCTCGTGGCCGTTCTCCAGCAGCTCGACGGCGATGGAGCGGCCCACGTTCCCCGCTCCGGCGATGGCGACGCGCATCAGTGTTCCGGTCCCTTCGCGAAGATCTCCTCGACCCTGGCCAACTCGTCCGCCACCAGCGCCACGTGCGCGAGGTCGCCTTCCTGGAGCACGGTGTCCTCGGTGGGCAGGACGCCGTGCCCGAGCCGCGACAGGGCCGCGATACGCACTCCGGCGGCCTCTTCCAGCCGGGAGACCCGGTGGCCGACCCAGTTCGGGCTCAGGTGCACCTCGGCCAGCAGCACGGTGCCGGAGGGGTCGCGCCAGTGCTCGTCGGCCCCGGCGGGCAGCAGGCGCCGCAGCATCTGGTCGGCGGTCCAGCGCACCGTCGCCACGGTCGGGATGCCGAGGCGCTGGTAGATCTCCGCGCGGCGCGGGTCGTAGATGCGGGCGACCACGTTCTCCACTCCGAAGGTCTCCCGGGCCACCCGGGCGGCCAGGATGTTGGAGTTGTCCCCGCTGGAGACCGCCGCGAACGCCCCGGCCTCCTCGATCCCCGCCTCGATCAGCGTGTCGCGGTCGAAGCCGGTGCCGGTCACCCGGCGGCCGGTGAACCCGGTGCCCAGCCGCCGGAAGGCATTCGGGTCCTGATCGACCACGGCGACCGAGTGGCCCAGGTCCTCCATGCTCAGCGCCAGCGTGGAACCCACGCGGCCGCAGCCCATGATCACGATATGCAACTGCCCGATCTCCTCGGTCTACGGTCTGCGCCCGCCGCCGGGCGGCGGTCCGCGCCGGCTTCTTGCCGCTCTGTGTCTATCATCTGACGCCCACGGGGCCCAGGGTGGGGTTCACCGCCGTCGGGCGGAACGCGCCGTACGTTCTACCCTGGTGGACGAGCCGCTTCGAAAGCGGTAACCCGCGGTAGATCGGACCACCCGTGCCAGCTCGTCACACCTCGCATACCACCCCGCCCACTCGGCCGAACCATGACGAGCGTCCAGCTGGTCGCAGTCTGGCGGGGGAGCGCTTCGAGGTGAATGTCGGTGCGGTGGCGCACGGCGGCTTCTGTGTGGCCCGGCACGACGGCCGCGCGATCTTCGTCCGCCACGCCTTGCCGGGCGAGCGCGTCATGGTCGAAGTCACCGAGGGCGCGGAGAACGACCGGTTCCTGCGGGCCGACGCGGTCGAGATCATGGACGCGTCACCCGACCGCGTTAAGGCACCGTGCCCGTTCTCCGGGCCGGGCCGATGCGGCGGCTGCGACTGGCAACATGCCGCCCCGGAGGCGCAGCGGCAGCTCAAGGCGGCCGTGATCACCGAGCAACTGAGCCGTCTGGCGAAGATCGATCGCAAGGTCGTCGTCGAGGAGTTGCCCGGCGCGCCGGACGGCCTTGGCTGGCGCACTCGCGTTCAGTTCGCCGTGGACGGGGAAGGTCGTGTCGGGCTGCGTAAGCACCGCTCGCACGAGGTCGTCCCGGTGGACCACTGCGCCATCGCAGCGCCCGAGGTTGAGGAACTCGGCGTTGAAGCGCGACGCTGGCCGGGCATGGCCGGCCTGGAAGTCATCGCGGCGGCTGGATCGTCGGACCGTATGGTCATCGTCACTCCGCACGCAGGACAGCGCGTTCCGTTCGTCGACGTGGACGTTCCGGTGTCCGTGCTGCGTGGCGACGGCAAGGGCGGCACGCAGCGCATTCACGGCCGCGGACACGTGCGCGAAGTCGCGGCCGGACGCACGTGGAAAGTCAGCGATTCGGGTTTCTGGCAGGTGCATCCGGCGGCGGCTGATGTGCTGACCGCGGCCGTGATGGAAGCCGTGAAACCACAGCGCGGCGAGACCGCGATGGACCTGTACTGCGGCGTCGGGCTGTTCGCGGCGGGCCTGGCCGAGGCGGTCGGCGAGGACGGCGAGGTGGTCGCCGTCGAGTCCGAGGCCGCGGCGCTGGCGGACGCCGCCGCCAACCTGG
This sequence comes from Actinocrinis sp., assembly GCF_035946395.1. NCBI lineage: Bacteria > Bacillati > Actinomycetota > Actinomycetes > Catenulisporales > Actinospicaceae > Actinocrinis > Actinocrinis sp. The sequence goes on along the minus strand of NZ_DASYZI010000158.1, from coordinate 6,690 downwards.
CCGGCCTCGATCAGGTCGTGCTGGTTGAGGATCGGGTGGATCGGGCGCTGGCTCAGGCGCCGGAGGGCTTCGAGGCCGAGGTGATCGTGCTCGACCCGCCCCGCTCGGGCGCGGGACGCGCCGTGGTCGGGCGGATCGCGGCCGCCCGCCCGCGCGCGATCGCCTACGTGGCCTGCGATCCGGCGGCGCTCGCCCGGGACGTCGCCTACTTCGCCGAGCACGGCTACGTGCTGGCCGGCCTGCGGGCCTTCGACCTGTTCCCGATGACCCACCACGTCGAATGCGTGGCGACGATCGTCCCCGCGGCTGGGTAGTATCCATGGCGGCGAGCCGTGACTGGCGCTTCGGTCCCGTGCATTGGACAAGCCCCGTGCATCGGATGGGCACAGTGCGACGACCGACTAGGTGGACATAACCACCGGGGAACGGTTCGCCTCATGAGAGTGGGCACCGTGCGCCTGGGTGTTCGCCGCCACCGCGCCTGACAACAGCGAACGATGGAGGCAGACATGCACGAGCCCGCCGTTCCGCACCTCGCCGCAGCAGACCCGGAGATCGCCGGGCTCGTACACGCCGAGGCGCGCCGCCAGTTCGAGAAGATCCGGCTGATCCCCTCCGAGAACTACGTCTCCACCGCCGTGCTCGAAGCAACCGGAACGGTGCTGACCAACAAGTACTCCGAGGGCTACGCCGGGAAGCGTTACTACGAGGGCCAGCAGGTCATCGACCCGATCGAGACCATCGCGGCGGAGCGCGCAAAGGCGCTTTTCGGCGCCGATCACGCCAACGTCCAGCCCTATTCGGGCTCGCCCGCGAACCTCGCGGTCTATCTGGCCTTCCTGACGCCGGGCGACACCATCCTGTCGATGGACCTGCCGATGGGCGGGCACCTGACGCACGGTTCACCGGTCTCGATCACCGGCAAGTGGTTCCGGCCGGTGCACTATGGCGTACGGCGGGAGACCGGCCGGGTCGACATGGATGACGTGCGCGAGATCGCGCTGCGTGAACGGCCCAAGATGATCATCGCGGGCGGCACCGCGATTCCGCGCACCATCGAGTTCGCCGCCTTCGCCGAGATCGCCCGCGAGGTCGGCGCGATCCTGCTGGCCGACATGGCGCACATCGCGGGCCTGGTCGCGGGCGGCGCGCACCCCACGCCGGTCGGCCACGCCGACGTGGTCTCCACGACGACGCACAAGACGCTGCGCGGCCCGCGCGGGGCCATGCTGCTGTCCACCGCCGAGCACGCCAAGGTGATCGACAAGGCGGTCTTCCCGGGCCTTCAGGGCGGCCCGCACAACCACACCACCGCCGCCATCGCCGTGGCCCTCAAGGAGGCGTCGCAGCCCTCGTTCAAGGACTACGCGGCCAACGTGGTGGCCAATGCCCAGGCGCTGGGCGAGGCGCTGCTGGAGCGCGGTTTCGACCTGGTCTCCGGCGGCACGGACAACCACCTGCTGCTGGTGGACCTGACCAACAAGGGCGTCACGGGCAAGATCGCCGCCAAGGCGCTGGACGCGGCCGGGGTCGAGCTGAACTTCAACACCGTCCCGTTCGACCCGCGCCGTCCGTTCGACCCCTCCGGCCTGCGCCTCGGCTCGCCCGCGGTCACCACCCGCGGCCTGGGCGCCAAGGAGATGGTCCACATCGCGACGTGGATCGACGAGGCGGTCGCGGTCGCCGCGCGGGCCGGCTCGCTGGACGCCCTCGTGGAGCCGGAGCCGGCCGGGGAACTCGCGCGGATCGCCGGAGAGATCAGGGAACTGCTGACCGGCTTCCCGATGCCCGGCTACGTCGTCCAGGACTGATTCGGACTGATTCAGGGCGGGGGACCCGGATTCACAGCGTCTCCGCTGCGTTTTCACCTGTCGGATGCCTGGGCCGACTCACTCGGGCCGGCCCAGGTCCCGCACTGTGGTCTAGGCCTCACCTCGGCCAGGTTTGAACAGATGACCTGCGCAAACATCGGACCGGCGTGGTGAGGGCGCCCGGATCGCGCCACAGATTTCGCGCAGGACTTGGCGGTTATGCCCCTGTGACCCTATCGTTATCAGTGCTCCGCCTAGGTGCGGAGTCCGCCGGGGCCGGTGCGCCCGGGTGCGTGCGTTCCCAACCCTGAGCGGGGAACGCCCGCGACCGGACGTGAGCCGAAGGACGGCCCTGGCGACGACGTCGGATTGAGCCTCCGGCTGTGCGGACACGTGGATAGTAGGGCCGTGGCTTTTCGGAGCTGCGGCCCTCTGCGTTTTGGCCCTGATCCATGGCCGTTTCCGCTGGCAGATCGTGACAAGTACCTGGTTCGCAGGTGCCCTCGACTTCGCGATCTTGTCTCATCGTTACGCGTCCTCACGCAGGTTCGATCACCCTTCACGGTGAATACGCGGTGATTTCTCGCTACGCCGCGTCAGGCTCTTGACCATCCTCATCAGGCGACTCCGGCTCGTCGTCGTCATCCCTCGCCAGAGCTTCATCGATCCGCCGCTTGCTCGTCTCCTCGTGACCCGCGACCACCTTCGCGTACGTCCGCAGAAGCACCTCAACCGAGTGCCCCGCCCACGCCGCGACCTGAGTCACCGGCACGCCAGCACCGAGCCACGTCGAGACGCACGCGTGCCGAAGGTCGTACGGACGGCCCGCGAGGATCGTCGCCTGCTCCTGCTCGGACAGAGCGTCGGAACGAGCCTGAGCCCACACCGCGCAGTACGTCCGCTTGGCCACCAATCCGCCGTGCAGCGACGTGAACAGCCGGCCATCCGTACCCACCGGGAACAGCTTCAGATGCTCGCGCAGGATCGCCACCAGTTCCGGGCACAGCGGCACCTCCCGCCGCGTCCGGCGTGACCGGTGCTTGAGCGGACGGTGCACACCGATCTCGTCGTCATCCATCCAAGCGGTAGATGCCTGCGGGTTCGAGCCCCACAGCACGACCTTGCCCCAACCAGTCTCGGGCAAGGTCAGGTCGGTCACGCGAACGAGTTGTACTTCGGCTGGCCGCAGCGCTGCGAAGTACATCAAGGCGAAGAACGCCCGCAGGCGCGGGCCCTGCGAGCGGGGGCCGCGCGCGTTGACCAGGTTGCCCACGGCGGCGAGTAGCGTGCGTGCCTGCCGCAGCGAGACCACCACGCCGGGGTCCACTACATCGTCAGTCGGCTCCGCGTACCACTTGACGCGATCGAGCGGGTTCGCGCCAAGGTGCCCGCGCTCGACCGCGTACTCCAATGCCTGATGGAACGCGCGGTGCCGCCGGGCGATCGAGGTCGCAGCCGTCTTCGCGCCGTCCATGTTGCGCGCCAGCGCGTCCAGCACCGAGCGGGTCACGGATGGGTCCGCGAGCGCGGTGACCGGCGGGCTGTTGCGTTCCAGCCATGTCACGGCGTCGGCGCGATCTTCCGGGGGCGTGGTCGCCTTGCCGTCCTCGGAGCGGCGCGCGCCAGGGTTGAGGATCCAACCTACGAGCGCGACCCTCGTTATCGTGTCGTCCGGCCGTCCGTTGCGACCGGGCTTGCCGGGCAGCAGCGGCAGAGTCACCGCGGCGAGCGAGTACGCGAGGCTGTAGCGGGAGTTCGGGGCAAGGCGCGGCCACTTCATGTCAGTGAACGCGATCAGGTGCTCGATCCACGTCACGCTGTTCGCGTCGCGCAGCATCGATACAGGCAGGCCGGTCTGCGTGTCGAAAGCCTCACCGCGCTTCGCGGCGGCGATCAGCTCGGAACGGAACGAGTCCGCGAGCCCCTTGGTCTTGAAGGTGCGGGGGAACTCGCGGCCGGCGACTGTCCACCGCACAGTCCACGTGGACTTGCGCGGCTTGCCGTCCGGTCCGGTGCGTTTGCTGGGGTTCTCTCGGAGATCCCAGACGCTCACGTCGTACGAGGTGGGCACTGTGGTCCCTTCTGTTGGCGGGAAGGTGTGGAGGTCAGAGGATCGGGGCGAGCCACCGATCCCCGATCCGGTGGCCGGGCGTCCGCATGGGGTGCTCGGCTACCGGAAGTTCGTCGTGTCGCAGCCACCAGGCGCGCACGTCGCGGGCGCGTTCGGCGTGCCACAGGAGCACGCCGCGCGGCGAGGTGAGGTCGTGGGCGGGAAACGGATCGTCTTCGAGCGGTAGGCCAGGCCCGGAGAGGTCGCGCCACGCGTTGAGCGTGTCGGTGGTGGTGAAGCACAGGGCCGCGAGGTCGTTCACGTCGAGGTAGCCGTCCGAGAGATCCGGCACGGGTTCGGGCGCGTTGACGTTGGCCATGCGGAGCGCGAGGCACGCGCCTTCGCTGGTCTGATGTTTGACCACGTCGTGTGCGGCCACCGCGTACCGCGTCGCGGCCGACACGGCGACCATCCACCACGGCAGGAACATCCGGTACGGGTGCCGGTGCGCGTACGCCTCCACGTCGGCCGCGAGCACCGAGACCGAAGTGCGAATGGCCGTGAAGTGCGATGTCTCGAGCGGCTGATCCGGCACCATCTCCGCGCAGAACGCGAGACCCGTATGCGCGGACGCAGTCGCGACGCACCACTTCGCCCGCTCGCGCTGGTCCTCAGCCGGTGCGGCGATCTGCCCGCCGAGCAGGTGTGCGAAGTGGGTGAGCCCGGCCGCGAGCTCGTAGGCGGCGCGGGTCGTGACGACCGGCTCCCGCAGTCGGCGCGCCGCGTAGCTGAGCGAGCTGACCCCCTCAGCCATGACTTGCTGCTGGAAGGCGGTGACGCGCGGGTGCGGCCGGAGCTCCGGGTCTTCCTTGGCGGTGACAGTGTCAGCGGGCATTGAGATAGTCCTCGTCTCCGTAGATGGCGGCTTCGAGCTTTCGGCGGGGGATCGCGTCCAAGCCCTGGTACTGGCGCAGCAGGTGGCGGACACGCAGGATCGTGGCCCGGTCTTCCTTCTGCTGCGCGAGTTGCGGTGCGATGGCCTTGCGCAGGACCCCGGCCGCTGTGGTCAGGTCGTGCTCGTTGTCGAGGCGGAGGCCGTGGCCACGGGTCATCCAGGGCAGGGCGGCGAGTTGGCGTTTGATGGCTTCGCGCAGCGAGCGCATGTCGATCGGCTGGTCTGCGGCGCTCACCGGCTCGCCTCCGGCAGGTAGGGCGGCGCGTCGAGGTACCGGACCTGCAACCCCTCCGGTAGGTCCGGGCGCACGTAGACGCCTGGCGCGTCCCACGTCCACGACCAGCCCTGGTCGGTCGCGTACACGGCGGATTGGAGCTTGGCCCGGACGGATTCGATCCACGCTGAGCGGCCCGCTTCCTGCCACGCGGTTGCCTGGCGCTTACGGTCCAGCCACGAGCAGACGAGCGGTTCACGCAGCGGTGCGCGGTACATGCGCGCACCGGGCCTGCGGAAGTAGGAGAACGGCAGCACCGGGCCGCGCCACATCGCTTCGAGCGCCTGGGCGATCACGTCACGCGTGACTGGACTGGACTCCGTCTGCTCGATCAACTGGCGCTGCGACTCCTCGAAGGCAGCGACCATGCGCATCGACTCGGATAGCGGGTTCACCGCTCACCGCCGGGCAGTGCACGACGCTCGCGAGCCAGCTCGATCTGCGTGACCGGCGCGACGCTTTGGAACGGGCGGCCGGCGAGCAGCGCGCCGATCGGGCGGGGCTCGAGGCGGTCACCGGAGCGCAGTCGGCCAGCGCGTAGCGCAGCGATGTATCCGCGCCAGTCGTCCGGATCCGCGTCGGGGATCTCGACGGTGCCACCGGCACCCACGGGTGCGCCGTTGCACCGTGCGCGCTGCTCGCGGAGTGCGGAGACACCGCGCCGGACGTCCACGGGCTTCATGCGCTCGTCGCTGGTCTTGTAGTGCTCGAAGACCGCGGCCTTGGCGTCGTCGAAGTCGAGGTCGCCGACGACGTTCAGCCAGGCTTCGTCGTCGGTCTGGTCGGTCTTGCGGTAGTCGAAGGTCGCCATGAGCCCAAGCAGGGCGGCGACCTGGGAGCGGGTCATCGGGCTTATGCCTCCAGTGCTTCAGCGAGGGTCAGGCCGTCTTCCTCGGCGTACCTGCGGGCGCGCTCCATGGCCGCCGAGGCGGCGCGTGTGGCGGGGGACTGGTGGATCGGGGTGACGTTGCCGTACGGGTCTTGCGATGCCGCCTGTGGCCGTGTGAGCCGGTTCATGGCGACGGTGAGGGTGCCTTGGGAGATCGGCCGCCCCTCGCGCGCGACGGCGTCCATGGCGGCGGCGAGGAGTTCCGGGTCGATGCCGCGCTGCACGAGCGGCCGGATGATGGACCGGACGGCGACGAAGGACTGTGCCGAGGTGGTCTTGTTGCGCTCGTACCAGTCCTTCGCGATCCGGTCGGCCGAGGCGTGTGGGTTGGGCTGCTCGTCCTTCGGCTCACCCATGGCGCGGCGCGGCGGCGAAGCCGTCGCAGGCTCGACCACCCCGAGAAGCGGCGGCTGCACACCCTCCCGAAGGGAGGGTTCTTTCTCTATCTCTCTCTCTTTCTCTAGCTCTGTGACAGCGTGACCGTCACGCGTGACGTCACGCGTGACATTCGGCGTGACAGGGGACGGCTCATCATCCGAGGTGTCTTCGTCGATCCAGTCTGGGTCGGCAGCCTGCTTAGCCGCCTTCTCAGCGGCCAGCTTCTCGCGCTCCCGCTGCCTGCGCTTGCGCTCGGCAGCGTCCTTCCGGCGCTTCTCCTCACGCTTGGCTGCGTCCTTGTCGACGCCGTTCCACTTCTCCCAGCTGGGGATA
>NZ_DASYZI010000157.1:0-22914 GCF_035946395.1 Actinocrinis sp. | reverse complement strand
GCCCACCGCAGCGGGCACAGGTATACGAACCTGAGCCCGCTGTCAGTCATCCGCGGACCGCTGAGCGACTCCGCGCCTGCGTCTGTCTCAGTCACTCGTGCTTCAGTCACCCGGCTAACCCCGGGTCAGCTTGCGGTACGTCACCCGGTGCGGCCGGGCCGCCTCGGGACCGAGCCGCTCGACCTTGTTCTTCTCGTAGGACTCGAAGTTGCCCTCGAACCAGAACCACTTGGACTCGCCCTCGTAGGCCAGGATGTGCGTGGCCACCCGGTCGAGGAACCAGCGGTCGTGCGAGACCACGACGGCGCAGCCCGGGAAGTCCAGCAACGCGTTCTCCAGCGAGGAGAGCGTCTCGACGTCGAGGTCGTTGGTCGGCTCGTCGAGCAGCAGCAGGTTGCCGCCGAGCTTGAGGGTGAGCGCGAGGTTGAGCCGGTTGCGCTCGCCGCCGGACAGGATTCCGGCCGGCTTCTGCTGGTCCGGGCCCTTGAAGCCGAAGGCGGACACGTACGCCCGCGACGGCATCTCGACCTGGCCGACGTGGATGAAGTCGAGCCCGTCGGAGACGACTTCCCACAGCGTCTTCTTCGGGTCGATGCCGGCCCGGCTCTGGTCCACGTAAGCGATCTTGACCGTCTCGCCGACCTTGACCTCGCCGGAGTCGGGCTGCTCCATGCCGACGATCGTCTTGAACAGCGTGGTCTTGCCCGCGCCGTTCGGGCCGACCACGCCGACGATGCCGTTGCGCGGCAGGGTGAAGGAGAGGTCGTCGATCAGCAGCCGCTCGCCGAAGCCCTTGTTGAGCTTCTCGACGTCGACGACCACGCCGCCGAGGCGCGGGCCCGGCGGGATCTGGATCTCCTCGAAGTCGAGCTTGCGGGTCTTCTCCGCCTCGGCGGCCATCTCCTCGTAGCGGGCCAGGCGCGCCTTCTGCTTGGCCTGGCGGCCCTTGGCGTTGGAGCGAACCCATTCGAGCTCGTCCTTGAGCCGCTTGGCCCGCTTGGCGTCCTTCTGGCCCTCGACCTTCATCCGCGAGGCCTTGGTCTCCAGGTAGGTGGAGTAGTTGCCCTCGTAGGGGTAGGCGCGGCCGCGGTCGAGTTCGAGGATCCACTGCGCGACGTTGTCCAGGAAGTACCGGTCGTGGGTGATGGCGACCACGGTGCCCGGGTACTTCGCCAGGTGCTGCTCAAGCCACTGCACCGACTCGGCGTCGAGGTGGTTGGTGGGCTCGTCCAGCAGCAGCAGGTCGGGCTGCTCCAGCAGCAGCCTGCACAGCGCGACCCGGCGCTTCTCGCCGCCGGAGAGCACCTTGACGTCGGCGTCGCCGGGCGGGCAGCGCAGCGCGTCCATCGCCTGCTCAAGCTGTGCGTCCAGGTCCCAGGCGTTGCGGTGGTCCATCTGCTCCGAGAGCGTGCCGAGCTGCTCGCCGAGCGCGTCGGTGTACTCGACCTCCATCTGCGTGGTGAGCTCGTTGTACCGGTCGATCAGCGCCTGGGTCTCGGCCACGCCCAATTGCACGTTCTCCAGGACGTTCTTGGTCTCGTCGAGCTCGGGCTCCTGGAGCAGGATGCCGACGGAGTAGCCGGGACTCAGCTGCGCGTCGCCGTTGGACGGCTGCTCCAGGCCCGCCATGATCTTCAGCACGGTCGACTTGCCCGCGCCGTTCGGGCCGACCACGCCGATCTTCGCGCCCGGCAGGAACGAGAGCGTCACGTCGTCGAGGATGACCTTGTCGCCATGGGCCTTGCGGGCCTTGCGCAGGGTGTAGATGAACTCCGCCATGCCTACAAGCTTAGTGGGCACGGCGGCGGGCTCTGACGCGCGTCAGCGGCCGCGGATCGCCTCGAAGTCGGCCAGGGCGCTGCGATAGCGGGCGAGTTCGTCGCCGACCGGGCCGAACAGCTCGTCCTGCGCGACCGCCGCCAGTTCCACCGAAAGACGGCCGACCGCCACCCGGCCCGCCGTGACGGCGCCCCGGCGCGCGGACCGCCGGGCGGCCACGTCCAAGGCGACCGACCCCAGCAGGAACACCGCGACGAACGCCGCGGCCACAGCGTCCGGGACCCCGGGCAGGAAGGCGAGCACGGCCCATAGCGCCGCGAGCGTGAGCAGCGCGGCGTGCGCGGACTGGAACAGCGCGCGCCGGGTCAGCGGCCGAGCGTCGATCTCACTGGCGGCCAGCGCCGCGTCGATCCGGTCGGCCAGCGGCCGTCGGGTGCCCACGATCTGGTCGCGCAGCGCCCGCGCCCAGTCCGTCGGCAGGGTCTTGGTGGTCGCGTCGGCGAGGCGGTTCAGCACCGTGTCGAGGGCGGCTCGGTCCAGCGGGACCGGGGCGGGGACCTCGGTCAGCGGATCAGTGGCGCCACGCACGAGCTCACGCAGCATCCGGGTGTTGGACGCGCCGTCGGCGCTACGCGGGTCGGCTGCCGCGCGGGCCGACGTGACGGCACCGCGGCGTGCGCCGGTCCCGACGCTCCTGCTGTTGTCGTTCAGCTCGCGCAGGAAGCGCAGTGCGCGCAACGGAGTGGCCACGGCGGCCTGCCCGCGCAACGCGATCCGCTCGCTGACCACGTCGGCGAGGCTTGAGACTCCGGCCGCGGCACGCAGCCCGTCCATCACCTCGGCGCGGGCCTCGTCCGGGACGAGCGTCTCGTCGTCGTCCTGCTGCCCGGCCGGTCCGTCGGCCACCAGCAGCGGGGCCAGCCGCTCGGCGACGCGGTCGACGTCGGCCGACAGCCGGTCGGCGGCGGCGCGGCGGCCGGAGACGCGCTCGGTCAACTGCCGCCGCAGCTCGTCCAAGCCCTCCTTGGTGCGCGCGGAGACCGGGACCACCGGCACACCGGTCAGGCCGTCCGCCTCGACCAGCCGGACCAGGTCCGCGGTGCACTCGGGCACGGCCTCGGCCGGCAGCCGGTCCGTCTGGTTGAGCACGATGAGCATGATGTCGGCGTGGTGTGCCAGTGCCTTGAGATAGCGGTCATGCCAGGAGGCGTCCGCGTACTTCTGCGGGTCGGTGACCCAGACCAGCACGTCGGCCAGGCCCACCGCCTGGTCCACCTCGGCCTGGTGCTCGCGCACCGCCGAGTCGTGGTCGGGCAGGTCGACCAGCACCAGCCCGGCGAGCGCGTCGCGCACCGCCGAGCGGTCCAGCGCCGAGTCGCGGGTCAGCTGCTGGCGCTCCTCGACACCGAGCCGGTCGAGCAGCGGCCTGGCCTCGGCCAGCCGCTCGGCCTCCCAGACGCAGGCGATGGCCGACGTGGTGGTGGGGCGGCGCACCGCGACCGGCGAGAGCCCGATCCCGACCAGGGCGTTGAACAGCGAGGACTTGCCGACGCCGGTGGCGCCGCCGAGGATGACCACGGTGTGCTCGGCGGACATGCCGAAGCGGGCGGCGGCCCGGCGCAGCACGTCCCGCGCTGGCTCCAGGGCGGCCTGCGGCAGCCGGTCCTCGGCCGTGGTGACCAGCCTGGCCAGCGCGTCCAGCCGGGCGCCGACTCCGATGGTCCGCTGATTGGCTCGGATGACCCTCATCGCGCCCTCTGCACCGCCTCGCCCGCTTCCAGCAGCGCCTTGCCCGCGCCCGACTCGACGCCCAAGTCCATCAGGGCGCGGTGATGGCGGAACGCCAGCCGGTCGAACAACGCGCCCAGCGCGGTGTCCAGCGACGCGGCGGCGAGCTCGGCGAGCCGGTCGGTCTCGTCCGCGCCGAAGACCGCGTCGGCCAGCCGGCGCGTCGCGGCCGCAGCCGGGTGGACCGGCTCGGGCGACACGCGCAGGGCCCGGCGGCGCTTGGGTGCCGCGCCGCGCCGGCCGGTAAAAACAACCGCGGTCAGCAAAGCCGCCGGTCCATGTTGGCCGGCGGCGAAGAACTGGGCATCGGAGCGCTTGTGGTGTGGCTCCCTGGCGACCAGGTCCACCAGGCCGTCGGCCCACTCGTCCAGCTCGGGCGGCACGGCGCCGGCCCGGGTGCCCGCCGAGACCTGCGCCTCGGACTCGTCCGCCTCGGTCAGCGCCTGCCGCCAGGCCGCGGCGACCTGGTCGGCGGCACGGGACGCGGCCGCCGCGACCTGGTCGGCCGCCGCGCCCAGCAGCAGGCGGCGGGCAGTCGCCGCCGCCGGGTCGCCCGGCGTGAACAGGGCCGCGGCGCGGTCGGACGCGATCAATGTCTGCCACTCAAGCAACGGCGTACCGCGCAACAGTTCGCCCTGCGCGATCGCGTCGTGCAGTCCCGCGCGCTCGGCCGAATACGCGAGGTCCGCCTGCACACGCAGCTGCTCCGCGGCCTCGGCCTGGGCCATCAAACCGTCCGCCACCGCGCCGAGCCGGCGCGGGAGGTCGTCGAACATCCCGTTCACCGTCGCCGAGATGGTCGCCTGACGCATCGTCGGATCGTGCGCGGTCAAACGCAGCCAGGTCATCAGCGGGTCGAGCAGGTACTCCGGCAGCAGTCCGCCGGTAAGCACGGATTCGGGCACGGTGAACAGCGGTAGGTCGCCGAGTCCGTTGACGGCCAGCAGCGCCTGCCCCGCTTCACGCACCTCACGCAGGCTCTCCGGCGGCACCCGGTTCAGCACGATCGCGACGGTCACCCGGCGTTCCCGCGCCGCTTGCAGCAGCCGCCAAGGGACTGCGTCGGCGTACCGCTCAGCCGTGGTGACCAGCAGCCACGCGTCCGCGGCGCCGAGCAGCCGTTCCCCGGCGTCCCGGTTGGCCGCCACGACCGAGTTGACGTCGGGGGTGTCGATCAGCGCGACGCCGGCGGGGATCGCCGGGTGCGGGACCAGCGTGAACGCGTCAGGGCGCTCCGTCTGCCCCGGGGCGCGCAGGAAGGCGGGCAGCAGGCGTTCCGGTCCGGTCACGGCGGCGATGTCCGCCGGATTGACGCACAGCACGGCTGAACGCGTCGTCGGCCGAAGCACACCGGCCTTGCTGACCTCCTGCCGCAGCAGCGAGTTGACCAGCGTGGACTTGCCGACGCCGGTCGAGCCGCCGACGACGATGTGCACCGGACCGTCGGGACAGCGGAGTCTGGGTATCAGATAATCGTCCAGCCGTCTGATCAGATCCGCCTGGATTCTGCGCGTGCTGGCGGCACCGTCCGCGGCCAAGGGCAGCCGGGGTGCGGCAACGCTGTCGCGGAGCGCGCCCACGGCGCCTAGCAGGTCCGCGTCCGGGCCTGTGATCGTCACAGCCGTGAGCATGCCGCAGCCCCTGGGGACAAGGGAACACCGGGGTTGGTTTTGTTCTATAACTTCTGTGTTGCGGATTCGCTGCGGATCGGTCCGGGCTTCTCCGATCCCGACGTTATCAAGGGCGACGGGGGCTGCGGGGCCTTTTGCGGCGATTGCAAGCGCTTCGAAATCGGCGCTCTTCGAACGTGGCCGGGGCCGCGGCGCAAGACCGGCCGGCGCGCGGCGGCGACGGACGAGCCCACAGCCGCACACAAAGCCCCGGCCAAGTTCGAAGAGCCGAATTCGGCAGCGCCGGCCGCGGCGCGGCCGAAGGGTATTGCGGCGGCGCAGTGACAGTGGCTTCTACTACCCTGGTGGCGCGCGGAGCCGCCCCCATAGCTCAGCGGATAGAGCAGGCGCCTTCTAAGCGCTTGGTCGCAGGTTCGAGTCCTGCTGGGGGCACTGTGTGGACGGGCACGGTGTAGTTGGACACGGTGCAGATAGACACGGTGTAGACGGACACTGTGTAGCGGACACGGTGTGGACGGGCACAGAGCGGACGGCGGCGGGGTACCGGCTCGCGGAGGGAGCGAGTACCGGACCGGCGCCTGCTTCAGGACAGTGCGAGAGGAAGAGGATGGGCAAGCGGGCGGTCGCAGGAGCGGTCGCGGTGCTGGTGGGTTGCGGCGTGACGGCCTCGTGTCACGCTGCGCCGGCGGGGGTGAAGAGCACCGCGCCGGCGGCGGCGCAGGCCTCGGACACGGCCGCGGCGGCAGAGGCCAAGGCGGTCAGGGCGCTGCATGCCTGGCTGGACGACCCGCAGCCCGGCACGCTCACGATAAGCAGCATTTCGGCGGACGCCGCGCAGAAGCTCGTCACCAGCCGCCAGGTGAGCGGCCGGTTCGACCCGTTCGCCACCATCGCGTCGCTGACCGGGACGCTGAACGTGCTGGGCAGCGGCTCGACGGTGCAGGACCCGCTGAGCGTGATCGTGCTGAACGGCAAGCTGTACTGGTCGATCCCGACCAAGGAGCAGCCGCTCTACCCGGGCCGCGGGTGGTTCGAGAGCGACCTGGCCGCCGCGCAGGCGGCGGATTCGGAGCACTCGATCTGGTGGGCCGCGCTCGGCGCCCTGGACAAGGTCCACACGGACGGCCTGAGCGAGGTCGACTCGAAGACGACCGTCGAGTACACCGGCACGGTCGACCTCGCGCAGATCCCGACGGCGGCCGCGCAGCTGAAGAGGTCGGCGATCATCGAGACGGCCGGGACGACGAAGGTCTCGGTCGACCTCTACGCCGCGCTCGGCACCGGGAACCTGGTGCGGATCACCTACCGGCTGGGGCTGCAAGTCTCCGTGGACGCGACGCCGACCGCGAACAGTTCGGCGGGCTACGAGGTCGACATGAGCGGGCTGGACGCCCCGGTCAAGGGGACGCCGACGCCGGTCGTCCAGCCCACGCCGTCGATGGTGGCCGTCAATGGAACCGGCGACCTGTATCAGCTCATGCTTTTCTGACCGTGTCTGATCAGACGATGACCGCCTGACGCGTGAAACGCTCAGCCTTTACGCTTATGCCTTTATATTTCATGTCTATATATGCACGGTGCTGACGAATACGCAGCGCTGACGGGCAATCGCTCTGATCGCCCGTCAGCGCGTTACGTGGTTAAGCCGTTTACACCGTTACGCGACCGAGAAGTCGTCCGCGTAGTAGTTGCCCTGCGCGTACCAGCCGTGGACGTAGATCGTCACGCTGGTAGTCGAGGCGCCGGTGGTGAAGGTGGTGGACAGCTGGCTGAACGCTCCGCTGGTGCCGGGAGTCCAGATGCTCGTGTCACTGGTACCCGTGCCGGTGTCGCCGATGTACACGTACGAACCGTTGACCCAGGCGCTCAGCGTGTACTTGGTGTTCGGGCTGACGCTGATCACCTGCGTGCACTGCGCGTCGTCCGAGTTGGACGGCTGGCCGAGCAGCGCGTGGCTTCCGCTGTGCACGGGGCTGGAGACCACCGAGCCGAGGTTGCCGGTGCAGGTCCACGGCGAGAGCGAGCCGGTCTCGAAGCCGGGGTTGACGACGTGGTTGCCGCCGGTGCCGCCGGTGCTGCTCGGCGACGCGCTGGGCGACGACGAGGGCGAGCTGGACGGGGACGACGACGGTGAAGCGGACGGCGACGCCGAGTGGCTGGGCGACGGCGAGGGGCTGGCCGAGGCCGACGCGCTCGTGCTCGGCGAGGTGCAACTGCCGGCGGAGCCGTTGATGTCGTTGACCGCGTCGTTGAACAGCGTCGTGGCCGGGTCGAGGTCGTAGAGCGAGAACATCATGAACCCGCCGTAACCGCCGCAGTGCACGTAGTCGGCGCGGGCCTGGATGGACTGCGCGTCCTCGCCGCCGTAGAAGTTCGTACCGTCATAGAAGTACGCGGATCGGGTGACCGTGTCCCAGTACGTGTCGGCCGAGTTGGCGACGATGCCCTCGATCTCCTTGTACATCGCCACACCCGGCACGCTGCCGGAGAGCGTCTGACCCGCCGACGCACCGGTCGCGGTCTGGTACAGGCCGTGGTTCGAGCCCGCGGGTACGCCGGTCCAGCCGCGATAGTAGAACGGCAGGCCGACGTTCAGTTTGTTCGCCGGGAAGCCGCCGGGTATCCCGTACGCGGCGTCACCTGTGGTCCACGACTTCATGGCGCCGTCGATGCTGTACGTCTCGGTCCCGGGCGCGATCTTGCCCTCCGGGGAGTTCGGGTTCGCGTACAGCGGGTCCTGCTCGTCGGTCGGGCCGGTCGCGTTCCAGGCGCCGTACATGTCATAGGTCATGACGTCGCCGAAGGTCAGGTACTGGCCGATCTGGTTGGTCTGGATCAGCGAGACCTTGTCCTGGCCGGAGGGCAGCGCCGCCGACAGGGCGTAGCTCTTGCCGTTGGCGGTGCCCGCGGTGTTCAGCTCGTTGCGGAACTCCTGGAGCAGCAGGGTGTAGTTCGCGGTGTCCGCCGCGGAGTAGTGGTTGCCCAGGTGCCCGCCGCTGGAGGCCGGGTACTCCCAGTCGATGTCGAAGCCGTCGAAGATGTTCGCGGCTGTCCCGTTGCCGCCGAACCCGCCGGCCGCCGGGATGTTGCCGTTGATGAACATGCTGATGCACGAGGAGACGAACTTCTGCCGCGACGCGCTGCTGGCCGCCACGTCGGAGAAGTACTTCGAGTAGGTCCAGCCGCCGAGCGAGAGCAGGATCTTCAGGTTCGGGTACTTCGCCTTCAGCTCCTTGAGCTGGTTGAAGTTGCCCGCGATCGGCTGGTTGTAGACGTCCGCGACCCCGTTGACGGCGTCGGTCGCGGCGAACTCCTTCTGGTAGTCGGCGAACTGGTCCTCGGCGCCGTCGCCGGCGTTCGGGTCGCTCTCGCCGGCCGGGTCCGGGTCGGTGGCCTTGGTGGCCTCGAAACAGGTCAGGTTGGTCGGGTCGATGTTCTCGAAGTCGTAGATCAGGTAGTTCAGCTTGCTGGCGATGCCCTCGGTGTCCAGGGCCTTCAGGTAGAAGGCGTTCTGGTAGATGGACCACTGGTCGTAGTACGCGACCTTGATGCCGCCGGACGTCGCCGCGGATGCGGTCGGCGCGGTGGCGGCCGTGGTGACGACGAGGCCCATCGCCCCGATCATCGCACCGGACGCGGTGACCGCGATCGCGCTGCGCCGCCGCCGGCCGGGAGCATGGCGCTCCCCGCGGGCAGGAACTGAGAAGAGACGCACTGCTGGGACTCCTTGAGTCGGTACACCCGACCGTCCGGTCACCTGCGTGCCGTGCACGTGCGAGCACGTGCACTGATCGGCGGCGGACGGCGGTGTGGTGGACAACCTTGCTGGTTGACCGCCGGATGCGCCGTCCCGCGGCTGAGGTTGAGCGGTTAATTCCCCGCCGTTATCTCTGTGTAGCGCCGCGGCTGTCGCCCCGTCAAGAGATTGGACTAGACCAATTTGAGCCAGCTGCGCCGCCCGGTTCCGGCACCCGGCCCGACCACCCGGAACCCCGGCGGCCTTGGGCGGTTTTGCTCCCGTTAAGCTGACTGGCGGGTTGCCTTGAGGCATACACGAGCTTGAGGCAAACGCGGAGGAGGTGGCGGCCGTGACGCAGCTGTCGGCGATGCCAGGACTGTCCGTGATGCCGGGCATGCCGGGTATGGGCACTCTGCCGCCGCCCGGCTTCAACCGCATGTGGAGCGTGCACCCCAGTTCGTTCTTCGTCACGCTCATCGTGGTCGCGGCCGTGCTCTACGGCGCCGGGATGGTGCGGCTGGCCAGGCGCGGCGACGGCTGGCCGGTCGTGCGCGCGCTCTTCTTCGTCGTCGGCCTGGCGCTGCTGTTCGCGGTGACGTGCACCGGGCTGGCGCAGTACGGCATGTACCTGTTCAGCGCGCACATGCTGCAACACATGATGCTGTCCATGGTCGTGCCGCTCTTGCTGCTGCTCGGCGCACCGCTCACGCTGGCACTGCGTGCTCTGCACCCGGCTTCGGTCGGCCACACCGGTCCGCGCGAGCTGCTGCTCAGCCTGCTGCACAGCCGGTTCGCCCGGGTCGTCTCCTCGCCGCTGTTCACGCTGCCGCTGTTCATCACCAGCCTCTACGGCCTCTACTTCACGTCGCTGTTCGACACCCTGATGCGCAGCACGGTCGGCCACGACCTGATGCTGCTGGAGTTCATGGAAGTCGGCATGCTGTTCTTCTGGCCGATCATCGGCGTGGACCCGGCTCCGTACCGCTCGCCGTACGTGATCAGGATCCTCGAACTGTTCGCGGCGATGCCGTTCCACGCGTTCTTCGGCGTCGCGGTGATGATGTCCTCCTCGCTGATCGCCACGACCTTCGCGAACCCGCCGGCGGCCTGGGGCGTGGACCCGGCCTCGGACCAGTCCACCGCCGGCGGCCTGGCCTGGGGGTTCGGCGAACTGCCGACGCTGATCGTGCTGCTGATCCTGTTCATGCAGTGGTCCAGGTCGGACGAGCGCGAGGCGCGGCGCAAGGACCGCAAGGCGGATCGGGACGGCGACCTGGAACTGGCCGACTACAACGCCTATCTGGCCGGCCTGGCCACGCGCGACGACCGCGTGCCCACATCGGGTAAGACGATCACTCAATAGAGGGAGTTCTGTCACGACAGCCAGCCGTAGCGGCACAATGTCTGTTGTGCCGCACCCGTCGCCGCATCGCGCAATCCGCGCCACGCTGTTCGCAGTCATCTGCGTCGGCATGGCCGCGGTGCTGCACAGCCTGGCGGACGGCTGCGAACCGACCTGGCCGGAGGTCGGGCTGGGCCTGCCGGCAGTGTGGCTGGCCGCGTGGCCGACGCTCGGACGCGAACGGTCCGGGCTCGAACTGACCGCAGGGCTCGGCACCGCGCAGGTCGGGCTGCACTACCTGTTCACGTACGTATACGCAGCAAGTGGTGCCCCATACACGGCCACCGCATCACCACCCACTATGTCCGGCATGCCGAGCATGGCCGACATGTCTATGCCGCCGGTGAATACACATCAGTCGGCAATCGCGATGTTCGCCGCGCACGCTCTGGCAGTCGTCGTTTGCGGTTGGTGGCTGAGGCAGGGCGAACGTGACTTCTTCGCACTCTGCCGCGTAGTCGCCGCTCTGGCCGCCGCGCCACTGTACTGGCTCACGGACGTCATCGCCGCGCTCCACGCACTCGCACGTCCCGGCAAACCCGATGACATACCGCGCCCCGCCTACGGACCGCTCGGCGACGGTCTCAGGCGCCGGCGCACTCCCCTACTCACGTCCGTCACGTTCCGCGGACCGCCTGTCCTGGCGTAGCGATCACACGCAACGATCAGTTGATCAGGTTCTCTTACTTTCCCTTACTTTCTCCGCGGAACGGAGTTTTCCCGTGCGCAAAAACGTAATCCGGCGTGCCACCGTGACGGCCACTGCGGTCACCGTGGCCACTGTCGCCATCGTGGCCGTAACGGCGCTGCCCGCCTCTGCACACGTCACCGTCAGCCCGACCTCGCTGCCGAAAGGCAGCACCGGCGAGCTGGCCTTCAAGGTCCCCAACGAGGAGTCGAAGGCGACGACCACCGAGGTCCAGCTCCAGATCCCGACCGACCACCCGATCGCGCAGGTGCTGCCCCGGCAGCTGCCTGGCTGGACGGTGACCGTGAAGACCACCACGCTGGCCACCCCGCTCAAGACCGACGACGGCACCTTCACCACCGCGGTCAGCGAGATCGACTGGACCGGCGGCACCATCCCGGTCGGCCAGTACCAGGACTTCCAGATCTCGGTCGACCCGCTGCCCACGGACACCGCCCAGCTCGTCTTCAAGGCGGTGCAGACCTACTCCAACGGCGATATCGTGCGGTGGATCGACCTGACCCAGCCGGGCCAGCCCGCACCCGACCACCCCGCTCCAGTACTCACGCTCACCGCTGCGGACTCGTCCGATTCCAGCTCGGGCGGCTCCGGATCGAACAACAACGCCGCGGCTGCGAACCCCTCGGCGAGCGCCGTCGCGGCGCAATCCTCGACCGGCGGCAGCGACTCCGCAAGGGTCGGCATCTGGCTCGGCGCGCTCGGCCTGGCGGCCGGCCTGGCCGCGCTCGCCCTCACCCTCGTCTCCAGGCGCCGTTCCGGATCGTGAGCAGGACGATGACACAGCATCCGATATCCCGTAGACCGGCGCCCTGGCGCCCGATACCGCGGCGGCCGATGTTCCGGAGCCTGCTCGCGGCCCTCGGCGCGGCGATGGCGCTGGTGCTCGCCGTAGCGGGCCCCGCGTCCGCGCACGCCTCGCTCGAACGCACCGATCCCTCCGACGGTTCCGTCCTGGCGGTGCAGCCTGCCGTCATCGCCGCGCAGTTCGACGAGTCGGTCGGGGTGAGCGCGGACAGCCTGCGGGTCTTCAGCCCGGACGGCACGCGGGTGGACAACGGCACGACCACGCACGGTGCGCAGGACGACATCATCACCGTCTCGCTGCGCTCCGGGCTGGGCAACGGCACCTACACCGTGGCCTGGCACGTGGTCTCGGCCGACTCCCATCCGGTGTCCGGCGCGTTCACCTTCTCCGTCGGGGCGCCGAGCCGCACGACGGTCAACGCCACGGCGGTCGAGACCAGGTCGAGCACCGCCGTGGGCGTGGTCTACGGCGCCGCGCGCTGGGCGGCGTACCTGTCCTTCGCACTGCTGGCCGGGACGATCATGTTCCTCGCGCTGTGCTGGCCGAAGGGCGCCACGGCGCGCGGGACGTTCCGGCTCATCGTGATCGGCTGGGTCACGCTCGTCGCCTCAAGCGTGCTCCAGCTGCTGCTCCAGGGCGTCTATTCGAGCGGACTGCCGGTCTCGCGGATCTTCGATCCCTCGGTGATCCAGGTGACCACGGCCACCCGCTTCGGCTCCACGATCGAGGTCAGGCTGCTGATCCTGGCGCTCGCCGCGCCCGCAGTGACGATCGGCGTGCAGCGGCTGGCCACCCAGACGCTCGGCCAGCGGATGCGCAGCGCGGCGCTGGTGCTGTTGGGCACCCTGGGCGCCGCCGCAACGTGGGCGGCGACAGGGCACGCCTCGACCGGTATCCAGGTCCCGATCTCCGTCGTCTCGGACATACTGCACCTGACCGCGATGGCGGTCTGGCTCGGCGGCCTCGCCGTGCTGACGCTGCTGGTGCTGCGCGACCCGGAGAAACCGAAGCAGGCGGCGGCCGCCGTCAAGCGCTTCTCCACGGTCGCGTTGACCTGCGTCCTCGTGATGATCGGCACCGGCACATACCAGGCCTGGCGCGACGTCGGCTCGCTGCATGTGCTGTTCGACGAGACCTACGGCCGCCTCGTGCTGGTCAAGATCTCGGGCCTCCTCGTGCTGATCGGCCTGGGCTACTACGCGCGACTGCGGATCGCCTCCGGACTCACCACATCGGCTCTCGCGCCGACAACGGAGACCACTGACGTAGACGCGGACGACGACGTGGAAAAGGCACACGCTGCGATCTCCCCCGCCTCGGCCACCGCGTCATTGAGCACAGCATCGCCGAACACTACGTCCGGGCGCTCTGGACACGGCCCGGGCCTTAACAAGCCCGGACGGCGTACCGCACGCGTCGGCGGTCAGCCGCGGCCGCACAACGCGAACGGAAACGCACGCGTCCGCGAGACGCTGAGCCAACTACGCCGTTCGGTCGCCGCCGAGACGGCCATCGTGCTCATCGTGCTGGCCGCGACGGCGATCGTCGTCGATTCGGTGCCCGGACGCGGCGCGAACGGTCTCGCGACGGAACCCGGTTCCACCGACGTGTCGCTCCTGTTCAACACCGGAACGGCGGCGGGCACCGTGCTGGTGGTGGTCGAGCCGGGCAAGATCGGGCCGAACCAGTCGCACCTGCTGATCGAGAACACCAAGGGCGAGCCGTACAGCCCGGTGCAGGTGGCGGTGTCGTATTCGCTGCCAGCGCGCAACATCGGACCGATCAACTCGAAGGTAAGCGTCGACGGCCCGGGCCACTACGTCGACACGCCGACGCCGCTGACCTTCGCCGGACAGTGGCAGGTGGCAATCACGATCCGCAGCGACGACTTCGACGAGACCACCATCCGAGTGCCCTTTTTGGTGACTCCATGAGCCCATGACCCAGTAACTCTGTGACCCAGTAGCTCCGTGACGCAGTAACTCCGTGATCTGATGGGAGCCGACCGGCCGCCACTCGTTCGGCGGAGCAAAACGGGTAACCGTATGAGCACGTGAGTAAGCATTTCGATGTGGACAGGACGAGGAAGCGGTGGATGTTCCCGGCGGTCCTCGGGATCGCCGGGACTGCCGTCGCCGCGGCGGGCTGGTTCGGCTACGCCAGCAGCCGCGGACACGACGGCTTCGGGCTCGGCGGCGGCTCGGCCGCCGCGATCACACAGCCGGCGGCCCAGGCGGCCGCTCCCGCCGCGGTCTCGGTCCGGGACGGCGCCACCGACGTCACGCCGGACGGCGTTCTCACCGTCGCGGCGCCGCCGGGCGAACAGATCGGCATGGTCGAACTGACCTACAAAACCGAGGCCGTACAAGGCGTCTTCAGTGACGACCGCCGCACCTGGACCGCCTCCGGGCCGCTGCGCGCCGGAGTGTCGTACGCCCTGAGCGCGGTAACCACGACCGATGCAGGCGGTACCGGCATCCAGCACGAGACGTTCACGACGAGCCGCCCGGACAACCCGCTGAAGCTCGACTTGGTCGCGCCGACGGACGGCTCGGTCGTCGGCGTCGGACAGCCGGTCGTGGTGTCCTTCACCCGGCCGATAGCCGACGCCGGCCGCGCGGCGATGGAGCAGGCGCTCAGCGTCAGCGCGATCCCGCCGCAGGCCGGGCACTGGAGCTGGCTTTCAGCCAGCCGGGTGGATTACCGGCCGCAGAGCTACTGGAAGCCCGGCACGAAGGTCAGCGTCGACCTGGCGCTCGACGGTCTGGGCGACGGCCACGGCCGCTACGGCACCGCAGACCGGGACTTCGGCTTCACGGTCGGCCGGGATCAGGAGACGACGATCGACCTGAAGGCCGAACGTGCCACGGTCCGGCGTGACGGCAACGTTGTGCATACCTTCGCCGTCACGGGCGGCATGCCGGGCCTGGACACGTGGAGCGGCACGTACGCGGTCATCGACAAGTCGCCGGACGTGCACATGAACTCGCGCACGGTGGGCCTCGGCGACGAGTACGACATCCCCGACGTCAAGTGGGACGTACACATCACGTATACGGGCACATACGTCCACTCGGCGCCCTGGTCGGTAGGCGCGCAAGGCGTGCGTAACGTCAGCCACGGCTGCATCGGGACGTCGCCGGCGAACGCTGAGTGGTTCTTCTCCAACACACTGCCCGGTGACGTGGTGAAGGTGATCAACACGCCCCGCCAGGTGGCGCCCGGCAACGGTTTCGCGGACTGGCAGGAGCCGTGGGACCAGTGGCTCACCGGTTCCGCAGTGCACTGATAAATTCAGTTCACTGACAACAGCGATGAAGCACACGACCCGGACATGACTTGGGCCCGGCGGAACATCTCACCGGGCCCAAGTACTCACGTCTACCTCTAGCGCAGCGCGGCCGTGAGGGCAGAAGTCAGCGAACCGTTTGCGTCGTCACCGTCGAGCGACCACACCGATGCGCCGCGCAGACCGGCGATGTCGATGTAGAGGCCCTTGGCGAAGACCGTCGAGGGGTTGTCGTACGTCCAGAAGGTCTGCGACGCCGGGTCGTACTTCCAGATCGACGCGGTGACGGGGTCGTAGTGCACAGCCCCGGGCTCGGTGATCACCGTCTTGTAGCCGGCCTGGTCGGTCGAGGCGGCGCCGGTCGCGCTCTGGTAGAGCCCGTTGTTGGTCGCCGCGACTCCGGTCCAGGCGTGCGCGTAGTACGGCAGCTCAAGCGCGATCTTGCGCGCGGGAACGCCGTGCGACTCGTAGTAGGCCACGGTCTGCGTGATCGAGAACTTGCCGTTGGCCGGCTGCGGGTCGTTCGGGTCGGGCAGCAGGTTCGCGCCGAAGTCGGTCTTGGCGTCCCAGCCGCCGTGGAAGTCCAGGGTCATCACGTTGTACCAGTCCAGGCTCTTGGCCACCGGCGCGAGCTGGAGTTGCTGCGCGGCCGCGTACTGGTTCGGCGAGGTGTCGGCGGTCAGCAGGTAGTGCGTGTCGCTCGATTCGCCCGCGGCGTTCAGCGCGCCGCGGAAGTCCTGGGCCAGCGCGGTGAAGTCTGGGGTGTCCTGCGGGCCGTACGGGTTGTTGTTGCCCGGCTCGTTCGGGTACTCCCAGTCGAGGTCGATGCCGTCGAAGATCCCCTTGGCCGCGCCCGCGGGCAGGCCGGGGATGTTGCCGTTGATGTACTGGTCCACGCAGGACTGCACGAACTTCTGCCGTCCCGCCTCGGTCGAGGCCAGCGCGGAGAATTGGCTCGACCAGCTCCAGCCGCCGATCGAGATCACGATCTTGAGTTTCGGATAGGCGGCCTTGAGCTCCTTGAGCTGGTTGAAGTTCCCGGCCAGCGCCTGTCCCGGCGCGTCGGCGACGCCGTCGACCGCCTCGGAGGCGGCGAACGGGCGCTGGTAGTCGGCCCAGCTGTCGCCGGACGTGCACTGGCCGTCCGGGGAGACGCTGGAGAAGGCGTAGTTGATCTCGGTGAGTTTCGCCGCGGCCCCGTCGGCGATCAGGTTCTTCTCGAAGAAGCCGGAGTAGATGCCCCACTGGGTGAAGAACCCGATGGCCGCCTTTCCGCCGCCTGGACCCTCGGGATGGTCCGCGGTGAAGCTCGCGGCGTGTGCGGCCGGAGCCGCCGCCGCGAGCAGCGCGCCCGCCGCGGCGATCCCCGCCAGCCGGCGGCGGGCCGCGGTCGGCCTTCGGTCCGCGGTGGTGCCGTTGGTGCTGTCGCGCATGTGCTCTCCTCAACGACTGGAAAGAAAGAACACACGGCCGTCCAGGCCCCTGCGTCGGCCGCCGGGCTCTTCCGCAGAGTCGGCCGGGTGAGAACCCCGGGCACCGTGAGCCGGGATTGGACTAGACCATGTCTGGCGACAGGTATAGTCCAATCCCGGCTCACGGGCAAGAGTCCGCAATCCCGTTACGCGAGGCTACTCCTGCATCACAAGTCACACGCCCGCTCAGTGCCGGCGCTGCGGGCGGCGGGCGTTCGAGGCCAGCCGGGACTTGCCACGCGCGATCACCGCGCTGCCGACGACGAACACCGCACCGGCCGCCCCCAGCACGAAGGGCAGCGGCGGCTGGATCTCGGCGACGACCGCGGCAGCCGCCTTGGTCGCAGGCGCCTGCGGCGCGGCGGAGGGGCTCGCGGACGAGGTCACGTCGTCCGGCGAGACGTACCCGGCCTGCCACGAGGCGGGCGCCGGCTCGCTGACCGCGTTGCCGTTGGGCGCCAGTTCGTTGCTGCCGAGTTGCAGCGCGGCGAAGTCGAGGCCGACGGCCGGGTTCCGCGGCAGCTGCTCCTTCGGCGTGTCGATGACGCCGTCGTAGCGGAACGGCGTGAATCCGGCGACGAGGAACTCGGTCAGCGGGGCGTCGACGACGAACCGGGCGTCGGTGCCGGTGTGCGACTCCTCGTAGAAGTCGAAGAGCGTGTGCGTGGTGTTGGCCCAGCCCGCGAAGAGCACCGTGTGACCGGTGGAGAGCAGGATGTCGCCCGGCAGCAGTTGGCCCGGGTCGATCACGTGCGAGACGGTGTTCAGATTGCCGGTCCAGAAGTCGGTGTCCTGGTCCAGTCCCCACGCCATGGACACGTAACCCGAGCAGTCCTGCCGGTATATGCCGTCCGCGTCGCTCCACCACGCGACCTGACTGTAGGGCACCTGCTCGGCGACCCAACGCTGAGTACGCAACAGGATCTGCGTGCGGGAGATCGTGCCGTGCGGGAAGCGTATGTCGGTGTTCCCAGGCGGCGTGTCGATGTACTGATACCCACCGGAAGCCGACGTGTCCGTGCCCGAACTGGCCGATGGAATGACGCCGATGACCGAGACCCCGGTGCCCGTCGAAACGCTCACCGGCGCCGTCGGACGCGGCTTGGGGGATTGAGAGGTCTGCGTCGGCGGGGCCGAGGTACCGAACGGCACCGTGGCCCCGGGCCGGCTCGGTCGCGGGCTCGGAACCACGGTCCCCGATCCCGATGTCGAGCTCTGACTCGGCGAGCCGCTGGGCGGGCAGGAGGGAGTGGGCGGCACGCCACCGCCGGGTGACGCGGAGGGGTCCGGCGTCGTCGTGCTGCCACTCGGTGACGGACTCGACGAGTCCGACGGGCTCACACTCGACGAGTCGGTCGCGGTCGCACTCGGGTTCGTCGGGCTGGCCGAGTCCGTCGGCGTTCCCGACCCTGTGCACACCGCATCCGCCGCACCGGGGCTCGCGGGCACGACGAGTAAGGCGCCTAAAGCCACCGTCCCCGTTGCCACCACCCCCACCACGGATGCCGCTGACCGTCCCCGTCGCGTTTGCTTCGGCACCGTCATAACCCCCAGCCATCGCCGTTAGCCGTGCATTCGGATCATGCGCCGCGACGGACGCACCAACCCACCGTAACGAATCATCCTGAGTCCGGGCACCCCCGGATTCGGACGGATCCCCCCATCCTGCTACTAGCCAGTCGACAGCAGCCGCACTACGTTGCGAAAAAGCTTCGTCGGGAAGGGGAACAGTCGGTGGCGCGCGGCGCGGCGGACAGCGGCTCGGCGGAGGGTGACGGGGGTGGTGAACCGGGCGGGCAGACCTGGTCCGAGTCGGTGCGCGGCCTGGATCTGCCCAGGTTGACCCGCTATCTCGGGGTGCGGCTGCCCGGTTCGGTGCGTGCCCCGCTGCGCGCGCTGCCGCTGCCCGGCGGCCGTTCGAACCTTACCTACGAACTCTGTGACGCTGATGGCAGGGTATTCGTACTGCGCCGTCCGCCGCTGCCCGTTGGGGCAGGAAATCAGGTACCGATTCCTGCCACACTCGCCCCGCCGGCTCCCGGGGTCGGCCGCGGCGACGTGCGGCGCGAGTACCAGGTGATCAGGGCTCTGTTCCAGGCGCACGGCCGGGCCGGCCGGGTGCCCGTCGCCGAGCCGTTCCTGCTGTGTCAGGACACGTCGGTGATCGGCGCGCCGTTCTTCGTCACCGCGAAGGTCGCCGGGACGGTCTTCCGCTCGGAGAAGCAGGCCGCCGCGCTCAGCCCGGCGCAGGCCCGCATCCTCTCCCACGGCCTGGTGGACACCCTGGCCGCGCTGCACCTGCTGGACGTGCGCGCGACCGGGCTGGCGGACTTCTCACGCACCGACCAGTTCCTCATGCGCCAGGTGGACCGGTGGGACCGGCTGCACGCCGCCTCGGCCAGCCGCGAGGTGCCCAAACTGGCCCGCCTCGCCGCCGGACTGCGCGCGGGAGTGCCGGGCGGCGACCGCGTGATGGTCCTGCACGGCGACTTCCGGCTGGAGAACGTCGTGGTCTCCGCGACGTCGCCGGGCCGCATCGCCGCGGTCCTCGACTGGGAAGCGGCGGCCCTCGGCGACCCGCTCGTCGACCTCGGCCTGCTGCTCACCTTCTGGGAGGGCTCAGGGACCGGAGTCAAGCCGATCGCCTCGGCGCACACGAGCAGCCGCGGATTCCCGAGCATCCGGCAAATGGCGGAGCGGTACGCCCTCAAGACCGGCTTCGACCTCTCCCGGATCGGTTGGTACACCGCGCTGAACCACTACCGCATCGCCGGGCTGCTGGAGGCGCTGCACTACCGCACGCTGCACGGCCTACCGGTCGCCCCGGGACTCGAACACGCCGGAAGCTGGGTGCCCGACCTGGTCGAGTCCGGCCTGGCCGCGCTACGCGACGAGATCTGACGAGCTTGCCATCCAACGCACACCCGACATCCCCCACTGACGTCCCCCACGACGTCCCCATAAACCCCCCAAGACACTCCACGACCCCCCACAACACGCATTACATCCCCGTGACCTCCTCATTTCCGATTCAGCACCGCACCGCTCGGGTAAACGCCTGCCATGCCCCAGGTCGCCGTCGCCAGGCTGAGGCTGGAGGCCGCCGCCGTCCTCGGACCGCCGTGGCGGGCCCTGCGCGCCGACGGACCCCGAGCCTTCCCGGTGACCTTGAGCTGCACCGCGCTGATCGGGCTGTTCGCCCTCATCCAGCACACCGTGACCGGCTGGTGGCTCGTCGAGCACGCCGCCGGGGTCTACCAGGCGCTCCCACTGCCGCTGATCCTGCTGCGCCTGCCACTGTCGATGTTCGCCCCCGCGCCCGACCTGCCCGCGTGGGGCGCAATGCTCCAGGTTCTGCTCGTCTTCGGATTCGGCGAGATCCATCTCGGACGGCTACGCACGCTCGTCACCGCGATCTGCGTCAACGGTCTGACCACCGTCTCCGCACGGATCATGGTCATCGTCGGCCTGCACTGGGCCATAGGCACCCCGCAGGTTGATCAATACGAGCTCGACACCGGGCCGTCCACAGTCGTCGTCGCGCTGAGCGTCTACGTCGCCCTCATCTGTCGCGCCTACGTCCTACTCGCGGTCACGGGCGCAGCGATGGCAGGTGAGGCCGTCGCACTACCGAACCTCGCCGGACGCGAGCATCTGGTCGCCCTAGCCCTAGGCGCCGCCGCCTACCTACTCAGCGAACGCACCCTGCCACGCACACGCACACGCACACACACACCCACCCGACCCGCCCCCATGCCCGCCCCTGGGTCGACCTCAGCCCCCACCAACGGCCCCACCCCCACGCCTACCCCTGCGCCCACCACCCGACCCACTCCTCCGCCTACTGCCCGTCCCGCCACTCCTCCACCTACTGCAAATACCCCTCGACCTCTCGCACCGGACGCAACTCCTCCGCGTCCTGGGCCCCGGCCCTGAACCTGCGGATCTGGTCCCACAGCCGGTCAAGCTCCACTTCAAGCGCCTTGAGCCGGGCCCGCTCCTCCGCGTCGAGGCCATGGATCTCCACCGACCGGATGCGCAGCCGATGCTGCTCCGCCTCCACCTCGGCGATCCGCGCCTGGATCTCCCGCTCCGTTTCCATGGCGTTGTCCTCTCCGCTTCACGGCCGACGGCATTCGTCGACTTCCAGGACACCACAGTCCGGCCGGAACCGCACGAGTACGCTCCTCAAACTGTGATACCGGTCACATCTGACATCCCATCACGCTCACGCGCTCCATCGCGCCCCCCGCGCGAGTCGACAGCGGGGCGGGTCGTTCTATATATACGAATGCTGATTGTTCGGCGCAGCAGGACCGAGGAGATGTGACCGCCGTGACCCCCGAGCCAGCCGTCCCGAGACCGCGTACGGCGGGCGCCGTCCAGAGCCCCGCCCCCGGCGGTCCACTGTCGGCCGCCGCGCCGCACCCGATGATCCCCGCACCCACGCTCGGCGGCGCCGTGCCCGCCCTGGCGCCGCGCCTCGCCCAGAGCCGCGACCGGGGCACCGTGGCGGTGATCCTCTTCCAGAACTCCCCGCTGTTCGAGAGCTCCATCCCGCTCACCGTCTTCGGCGTGGACCGGCGCGGCCAGGGACTGCCGTACTACCGCCTGCTCGCCTGCATGGGCGAGGCCGGGCCGCTGCCGACCACCGGCGGCATCCTGATGGCCACGCCGTACGGCCTGGCCGCCGCCGACGCGGCCGGCACGATCATCGTCCCGGCCTGGCGCGCACCCGCGGAACGCCCGCCGGAGCCCGCTCTGGCGACCCTGCGCCGCGCGGCCAAGGAGGGCGCCCGGGTGGTCGGCCTCGACCTCGGCGTGTTCGTCCTGGCCGCCGCGGGCCTGCTGGACGACCGTTCTGCGACGACGCACTGGATGTACGCGCCGACGCTCTCCCGCCGCCATCCCCGGATCCGGGTCCAGCCGCGTGAGCTGTGCGTGGACACCGGCCAGCTCATCACCGGGGCCGGTGCCGCCGCCGGGTTCGACGCGTGCCTGCACATCGTGCGTCGCGACCACGGCCCGCAGTCCGCCGCCAGCCTCGCGCGCCGGCTCGTCTTCCCCATCGGCAGACGTGGCGGCCAGGCGCCGTACTTCGACGCGGAACTGCCCGAGGAGCTCGTCGGCGACCCGATAGCCGAGGCGATGGCCTGGGCACTCGACCACCTCACCGAGCCGTTCGACGTGGACGCGATGGCCGAACGTGCGTCCCTCTCACGGCGCTCGTTCGACCGCCGCTTCCGCTCCACGACCGGTTCGGCACCACTCCAGTGGCTCAACGCCCAACGCGTCATGTACGCGCAGCGCATGCTCGAATCCACCGACTTGCCGATGGACCAGGTCGCCCTACGTAGCGGCTTCGGCTCCCTAGTCGCGATGCGCGGCCACTTCCGGCGGCACCTGTCGACGTCCCCGACCGCGTACCGCCAGACGTTTCGCGGCACGATGACGGAAAGTGACGAGCCCCAGGTCAGCTTCACAGCAGTGGACGGTGCATAGGCGCACCCGCGTAGGCACATAGGCGCGCAGCAGCGCACACACGGCACACAAGCCCCAGCCAGGCCTCGGGCAAAGTCAGCACAAGCCCCAGCCCTGGGCAAGTCCAGCCGTCTCCAGCAACCTCAACCTCAACCTCCAGCCGTCTCCAGCGGCACTGATCTCCAGCCGTGTTCACCGACATTCAGCGACATTCAGCGGTTAGGTCCCCGGTCTAGACGTGCGTACCTCCAACGGCCTATACGCTGAACGGCATGAACGGCATCAACGACCGGCTGGTGTGGATCGACTGCGAGATGACCGGCCTCGACCTGACCCGCGACGCACTCATCGAGGTGGCCGCGCTCGTCACCGACTCCGAGCTGAACATCCTCGGCGAAGGCGTCGACGTGGTGATCAAGCCCCCGGCCCGGGCCGTCGAGCAGATGCTCCCCATCGTCCGCGAGATGCACACCGCGTCCGGCCTCCTCGCCGAACTGCCCAGCGGAATGGAACTGGCCGACGCGCAGCAAAGAGTCCTCAAATACGTCCGCCGCCACGTCCCCGAGGCCCGCAAGGCCCCGCTGGCCGGCAACACGATCGGCACCGATCGCGGCTTCCTGGCCCGCGACATGCCAGACCTTGAGGGGCACCTGCACTACCGCGTGGTGGACGTCTCCAGCATCAAGGAACTGGTCCGCCGCTGGTACCCCCGGGTCTACTTCCAGGCGCCGCCCAAGACCGGCAACCACCGCGCCCTCGGCGACATCAAGGACTCCATCGAGGAACTGCGCTACTACCGCGCCACGATCTTCGTCCCAC
>NZ_DASYZI010000156.1:0-1963 GCF_035946395.1 Actinocrinis sp. | reverse complement strand
CGTGGTGGCGAGAGTTGGCGCTATGGGCAGCTGCCACAGTCCACTCCCGTAACGCACCGCTCACGCCGATTACCGGTCGACGCAATGACACGGAAGCAGCACCAGCTTGGAAGGTCGGGGGTACAGAATCCGGCCTACCAGGAGCAACGTTCCTGCTGGCCTTCGCGGCTGAGTGCGCGTGAGTGACCGCTGCTATCCGCGAGTCTTCGTGACATATGGCCCAGGTGTGGCCCGGGCCGAGGTCGACTGGGCCTGGTCCGCGAAGCCCGTCGCACCCAACCGCATTAGCAGCTCGGATCGTGGGCGTTCAGAACGGTTCAAGCTGGACCAACGTCCTTGAGCGGTCCCGGTTGAATGCGGTGGTATAACGGTGAACTGCAACCCAAACTGCAACCCATGCGCGAGCCTCGCCAGCTGCGGGCGCGTTGGTAGCAGCGGAATCGGAGAACCTATGACGTCGCAACTCAGGCTCGCCGTCCACAGCTCCCCGGGCGAGCGTCCGGTGCTGCTCGTCCATGGATTCACCAGTAGTGCCCAGATCGACTGGATCGAGCCGGGCTGGCCGCAGGCGTTGGCTGCCCAAGGGCGTGGGACGGTCGCTGTCGACCTGCCCGGTCATGGCTCGTGCCCAGCGGCCGATCGCGACGCGATCTCGGTCAGCGCGATCATTGCGGGCCTGGTTGCGGCGATCGACAGCACCGGCCAAGACGAGGCCGACGTGGTCGGTTATTCGCTCGGCGCCCGGCTGGCCTGGCCCTTGGCTGCCACTGGCCGGGTAGGGCGCCTGGTCCTCGAGGGGCTGGGCACGACCGACCCGCTGGCCGGTATAGACATCGAGTTGCTCCGCGCGGTGGCCAAAGGCGAAGCCGAGGCGCCCGACCCCGACCTCGCCGAATTCGCAGCCTGGATCTCTCAGCCCCACCTCGACCGGGATCAGATGCTGCTGCTCATAGAAGCGCTGGCCGCCGAACCGTTCGATCCAGGCGCCGACCTACCCACGGTCCCGACGCTGTTCGTCTCGGGAACCGAGGACGATCCTGTCGACCAGCTGGCAGCGACCCTTCCGAACGCGAGATACCTCCCGGTGCCCGGTGATCATCGCGGCGCGCTGATGTCGGCTGAGTTCCGCGCCGCGGCGCTCGACTTTCTCCACTAAGTTAGGCGGTCCGTCCTGCGCCGTGGCATCACAGCGCAGGTCACGGGGTCGTGTCCTGGTCCCCTCCGTCATCCTCGACAGGCGCCGGAACCCTGGCGAGCGGGTGCCGGGTCGAGGTTCGGCGTAGCCGATCGCATGCGACGCGACCGCAGGGAGCGACCTCGACGCGGTGGCCGGGAGCGGGACACTGGAAGCGCCGATGAAGACGGCAATGTCCAGCACCGGATGCCCTGCCGGATGGCCTGCCATGATCAGCGGCACGATGGCGTGAGGGCCGGCGCGTGCCGGCCGGGGCCCCCAAGGCCGGAGGCCGGCGCAAGGGTCGGCCCACGGCGTGCGCAGCGCGCTGTCTTGATCTAAGAACGGCTCAATTCGGCAGTGCGGGACTCGACGCAGGACTCGACACAGGACTCGACACGGGACTCGACAGGGGACGGGCAGTGGGCGGTCCCCTATAATGCCGTTCCCTGGGCTGACGGTTCTACAAGCCCATAGCCAAACCGCTGCTACCTGCACGTCCTGCGCCGACGGTCCTGCCTGGGACATGAATGGGGCATGATCAAGCTCCAGATTCCGCAGTTGCTCACGTCGGGTCACCGGTAGATCCAGAACTGTAGTCATACCACCCCTGCTCAGCGGATTATGAGTCCAGTCAGCAGGACGCTAGTGTCATGGTGTTTGGGCTGGGAAGACACACTGGCGCCCATTCCTGTGCGAGGGCCCTGGGGCACCAATAGGGCATGATCAAGCGCCGGGGCCGGGCCTGGTCCATCTCGGCGGCGATGGCGCGCCGGTCGGTTCTGGTGG
>NZ_DASYZI010000155.1:0-9093 GCF_035946395.1 Actinocrinis sp. | reverse complement strand
CCTGCATGCGTGATGTGTGATATCAGCGGTTGAAGTTTCACGTAAAGCGAGCCCCGGACACGTCATCCGGCAAGGCGCGCTTCCACCCCCGCCGGGTCGGCAGAACTTCCGGCGAGCGCCTTGAATTCAAGCACTTGTCGACCGGCACCGCCACCCGATTGGCACATCGAGTAATTGGTCGGCTGCGTTGTGTCGCGCTGTGCTGCGCTTTTGTCTGACGGGAGCAGGCCCGCCGCGAGCGTCCGCCGCCCGTTCGGCGTAACGAGCGCGATGCTGTATGCAACTTTCGGTGGGTTTCACGAGGTTTGTCGGCGGCGATTGCCGACACGTTGACCGCAGTGGGACCGGCGGCTAGGTTCCCGCCGCATTCGGGCACTGCCCCGCGCAGAAGCTTTTCAGGGCGCTCGCACGACCCGCGTGACCGCCGTGACCGCGCCGGAGGGAAGAAGGAAGAGGGCTGCGTTGGTAATGCAATGGTTTGTTGGTTTCTGCGTTTATTCCTGTGGATGTTAGCGCTCACTTGGTGGCCCGCCGTCCGCGGCGTGGCCCGCATGCATCGGTTCCCTGTGACAACCGCGAGAACGGCGGCTCGGCTGCACCGTCGGGCGAGCCCGGCCGTCTCCCAGACACGGAGTAGGTGTTCCACATGAGATTCACCGATCATCGGCCCTGGCTGGCCAGCGGCGCGGCTGCGGCGATC
This sequence comes from Actinocrinis sp., assembly GCF_035946395.1. NCBI lineage: Bacteria > Bacillati > Actinomycetota > Actinomycetes > Catenulisporales > Actinospicaceae > Actinocrinis > Actinocrinis sp. Next base: position 8,393 of record NZ_DASYZI010000155.1, on the reverse strand, counting down.
GTCGCCGCCGGGATGACGGCCGCGGCCGCCCCGTCCGCGTCGGCGGCCGCTGGATGTCAGGTCTCGTATTCCATTTCCAGCCAGTGGTCCGGCGGCTTCGGCGCCACCGTCATCGTCACGAACCTCGGCAGCGCGGTCAGCAGTTGGACGCTGACCTGGTCGTTCAGCGCCGGGCAGGCCATCACGCAGCTGTGGAACGGCAACTACACCCAGTCCGGCGCGAACGTGACCGTCACCAACGTGTCATACAACGGCTCCATCCCGACCGGCGGTACCGCCAGCTTCGGCTTCAACGGCTCGTTCACCGGGAGCAGCAACCCGTCCCCGGCGAACTTCGCGCTCAATTCAGTGGCCTGTACCGCTGCCGCACCGACGAGCGGGAGTCCTTCCGCCACGGCCAGTGCCACCGCTACCGCCAGCGCCACGAGTAAGCCGAGCCCGACCCCGAGCCCCACGCCGAGCCCCAGCGGCACCGCGACTTCCGGCACGCCGACCGTCGCCGCGGACGGCACCGGGAAATACACGACGGTCCAGGCCGCGATCGACGCGGTCCCGGCGAACAACGCCAAGCCGGTCACCATCACGATCAAGGCCGGAACCTACCGCGAGGTCGTCACCATCCCGACGAACAAGCCCTACATCACGCTGCAAGGGCTGGGCTCCTCGGCGAGCGGCACCGTGATCGTGGACAACCACAGCAACGTCGGCGGCTACGGCACGGCGGGCAGCGCGAGCGTCTTCGTCGAGGGCCACGACTTCACCGCCTCGAACCTGACGATGTCCAACGACTACGGGGTGGGCAGCCAGGCCGTGGCGGCGAACGTCACCGCCGACCGGGCGCTCTTCTCGAACGTGCGCTTCCTCGGAAACCAGGACACCCTGCTGGTCAACGACGGGGCGCGCGCGTACTTCGTGAACTCCTACGTCGAGGGCACCGTCGACTTCATCTTCGGCGGCGGCACCGCAGTGTTCAACGCCTGCTCCATCTACGAGTCGCGTTCGACCGGCGGCCCGGTCACCGCCGCCAGGACGCCCGCGACGCAGACTTACGGATTCCTGATCTACGAGTCCACCATCACCGGTGCGGCGAACAACGTCACCCAACTGGGTCGGCCGTGGGGTCCCGCCGCGCAGGTGCTGTACATGGAGTCCACGCTCAGCGCCACGCTCGCGACCGCCCAGCCGTGGATCGACATGAGCGGCAACGTGTGGTCCAACGCACGGTTCGACGAGTACAAGGACACCGGGCCCGGGGCGACGATCAACAGCAACCGTCCGCAGATGACCGACGCGCAGGCGGCCGACTACACCCCGCAGAAGTACCTGGCCGGCTCCGATGGCTGGAACCCGATCGGCTAGCCGATCGGCCCGGCGGGCGGAGACCAGGCAGGGTCACAGTGTCCTGACTGCTGAGACCCCTGACGGGGCGCCTCGGCGGTCAGGCGCTGGGATGTCTGACAATTCAAGCGTATCAACATTCTTGCCGAACTCCCCCTTCGAATCTAGCATCCACCCACGCAGGGCCGTATCGAAGCGCTTCGATGACAATGGCGTTGGCTGGAGGCTTCTCGGATCATGCATCACACTCGTCTCTTCCGTGCATTGATTGCGGCCATCGTGTCGGCGGTGGCCGCGCCGCTCGGCGCCGGCTCCGGCGCGGTCGCCGCGACCTCCGCCACCACCGCGTCTGCCGCCGCTGCGTCCGCCACCAGCGCGTACACGTGGCAGAACGTGGCGATCGGCGGCGGCGGGTTCATCCCCGACATCGTCTTCGACACCGGCGCGGCGAACATCATCTATGCGCGTACTGACATCGGCGGCGTCTACCGCTGGAACCAGGCCGGCAGTTCGTGGACGCCGCTGATGGACTGGGTCGGCCAGAGCAACTGGGGTCTGATGGGCGCGGTCTCCGTGGCCGCCGACCCGATCAACACCGGCAAGGTGTGGGTTGCCGCAGGGATGTACACCAACTCCTGGGACCCCGGCAACGGGGCGATCCTGAGCTCGCCGGATCAGGGCACGACGTGGACCGTGACGTCCCTGCCGTTCAAGCTCGGCGGCAACATGCCCGGACGCGGCATGGGCGAACGCCTCGCCGTCGACCCCAACGATGACAACATCCTGTATCTGGGCGCGCCGAGCGGCCACGGCCTGTGGCGCTCGACGGACGGCGGAACGACCTGGTCGCAGGTGACCGCCTTCCCGAACGTGGGTAACTACGTGCAGGACTCCACCGACACCACCGGGTATCTCAGCGACGATCAGGGTGTGACCTGGGTCGCCTTCGACAAGGCCTCCGGCGCTCTCGGCAGCGCCACGCCGACGGTCTTCGCGGGTGTGGCGGACCTTCAGAACACGGTGTATGAGAGTACGAATGGCGGCGTCACCTGGACGCGTGTGGCCGGCCAGCCCACCGGTTTCCTGGCGCACAAGGGCGAGGTCGATCCGACCGGCGCCTACCTGTACATCACCACCAGCAACAAGGGCGGACCCTACGACGGCTCCTCCGGCGACGTGTGGAAGTACGCGGTCGCCACCGGTTCCTGGACGCGGATCAGCCCGGTGCCGTCCTCGAACACCTCCGGCGACTACTTCGGCTACTCCGGCCTGTCCATCGACCAGCAGCACCCGAACACGATCATGGTGACCGGATACAGCTCGTGGTGGCCCGACACGTTCATCTACCGCAGCACCGACGGCGGCGCCACGTGGAAGTCCGCGTGGAACTTCACCAGCTACCCGAACCGGGCCGACGCGTACACCCTGGACACCACTTCAGAGCCCTGGCTCAGTTTCGGCACGACGACGGCGGAGCCGGTGGAATCGCCGAAGCTGGGGTGGATGACCGAGGGCCTGGCGATCGACCCGTTCGACTCGAACCGGATGTTCTACGGCACCGGAGCGACCCTGTTCGGCACCACCGACCTGACCGACTGGGATGCGGGCGCGAAGTTCACCATCGCCCCGTTCGTCAGCGGCCTGGAGGAGACCGCCGTCAATGCCCTGATCAGTCCGCCCAGCGGCGCGCCGCTGGTCTCCGCGCTGGCCGACCTGGACGGCTTCGTGCACACGTCGCTGACCAGCGTGCCCGGCGCGATGTTCGGCGCCCCGCTGCTGAGCACCGGCGACAGCCTCGACTACGCCGAGCTGAACTCCGCGGACATGGTGCGTACCGGCGAGATCGACAAGAGCAGCAATCCGAGAGTCAACCGGATCGCATTCTCCACGAACGGCGGCGGCAGCTGGGCTCAGGGTATTGAGCCGACCGGCGTCACCGGCGGCGGCCAGGCGGTGATCTCCGCCAACGGGGCCACCGCGCTGTGGAGCCCGGCCGGTGTCGGGGTGTACTACACCGCGAACCTCGGCAGGAAGTGGACCGCCTCGACCGGGATCCCGGCCGGCGCAGTGCTCGCCTCGGACCGGGTCGACCCGAAGGAGTTCTACGGCTACAAGGCCGGGACGTTCTATGTGAGCACAGACGGCGGCCTGACGTTCACGGCGACGGCGGCGACCGGACTGCCGTCGACCGGCACGGTGTACATCAAGGCACTGCCGGGCGTGAGCGGCGATGTGTGGCTGACCGGCGGTGCGCCGAACGGTACGTCAGGCATCTGGCATTCGACGAACGCGGGCGCGAGTTTCACCCGGCTCGCCGGCGCCTCGGCGGCGGTCAACCTCGGCTTCGGCAAGGCAGCGCTCTCCGGCGGCTACCCGGCGTTGTACGCGATCGCCACGGTCGGCGGCGTGCAGGGCGTCTTCCGCTCCGACGACGAGGGCGTCACCTGGACGCAGATCAACGACGCCCAGCACCAGTGGGGCAACATCGGTGCCGCGATCACGGGCGACCCGCGGACCTACGGGCGCGTCTATGTCGGCACCAACGGTCGCGGCATCGTCTACGGCAACCCTACATAGCGAAGCCGAGGGCTGACATCTGCGGCGACTTTTCGCGGCGACATCGCGAAGACCGGTTCGTCGTGACGTGCCGTCGTCCTCGGGTAGGGCGGCGGCACGCCGCACGGCGGGTGCGCTTACGGAAGCATCTCAGCCTCGATACGTTTGCGGTCCAAGCGCTTTCGCTCGATGACGTTGGTTGCGACGCTGCGACTGCGGCCGAGTGGGTTGCATTCGGCCTCGACGGGAGCGGGGGCCATGGCGGGTGGCAGGTCCGGGATTGTGGTGGGTTCGGTCGTTTACACGGTGGCGGTTGTGGTGGCGGCAGCGGCTGACTGGATGAGTCCGTCGCTGACCCGTGACACGCCTACCGCAATGCTCGAAGCCGCCCCCGCGCTGTTGCTTGCCGCAGTCGCACTGCGGCCTGGCATCGCCGATACGTCGCGAGTCGCGCGGTTGTGTTTCGCCGCCGCGATGGTGCTGCTGGCGGGCGGTGTCGTGGTGACCAGCCGCGTAGTGGCTGACGCGCCTGCGCTTGTGCTCGGCACTGTCGCCACGGTCGGCGTCCTGCTCGCAGTGGGGTACCTGTTCTTGTTAGCCGGAAGTAGCGCCCGGCGACGTCGATGGACGTCGGGTGTCACCGCTCTGCTGGTGATCCTCGCCGCGCTTCCGGCAAGCTCAGCCATATCTGCGTGGGCGAATACGCCGAAGGACTGCGGCGTCGACTCCTGCGCGTTCAACGGTCTCGCGATCGTGTTCGGGTTCGTCCTCGCCGGCCTGCTGTTGCTGTTTGCAGTGATGGTGACCGCTTTCGCCGTCGACGTGCGCGCCGGAATCGGCGTCCTCATGTTCGGCGCCGGGATCGTTCTGTTGTCGTTCGTATCGCCGGCGGCGGAGCAGTTTGAGAGCGCGGCGTGCATCTGCATCATCTACGGGGGCTTGGCGCTGGCCGCGTTGCCGTCCCAGGCGCTGTGAGCTGCAAAGACATCCCGCGCCGGGCTCGGGATGTGGTTACAGGTCGCAGCACGTGCCGGTGACCTGTCCGGTTCGCAGGGCGATCTGGTCGGGTTGGGCGGCGAGGCTGCGGCGTAGTTCCTCGGCGCGCGGGTGCTGGATCTGTTCGAGGATTGTCAGGGCTTCTTGCCAGGTGTCGTGGGCGGTTTTTGTGTTGCCGGCGCGCTGATGGGTGTTGCCGAGGCGGATGAGAGTGTCGGCGTGTCCGTGGCGGTTGTGGGCTTGGCGGTAGAGGCCGAGGGCGCGGTCGTAGCAGGCGATTGACTCGTCGTATTGGCCGAGATGGTGGTGGGCCAGAGCGCGGTTGGACCATACGGCGGCCTCGCCGGGGTATTCGTCGGCGTCGCGCAGCAGGTCCAGGGCTTGGCGGGCGCAGGCCAGAGCCTGGGGGAAGTCGCCGAGCCGGCAATGATGCACGCTGATGTCCTTGAGCGCGGCGGCCTGTGCGACGCGGTCGCCTGCGGCTCGGGCGAGGGCCAGTGACTGCCCGATGTGCCGGTGCGCTTGGCGGTGGTGGTGTTGGCAGTCGAGGGCGTAGGCGATGCCGAGGTGGACCTCGGCCTGACGCGGGCCGCCCTGACCGGCGCCTGAGCGGGCCAGGGCGAGGGCGCGGCCGAAGTGGGTGTAGGCCTCGCGGTAGTCGCCGAGGCCGGCGAGCGTCAGGCCGAGGTAGTGGTGGGCCAGGGCTTGGCCGTTGCGGTCACCGAGGCGCTCAGCGGCCCGCAGCCCGATGCGCAGTGTGTCAGCCAGGTCGTGCCAGTGCCGGTATTGGCCGAGCAGTCCGGCGACAGCCGTGGTCAGCTGCCAGGCGTGCGTGTCGAAGCCGGCGTCGGCTGCGCGCGCAGTGGCGGCGATCAGGATGTGGTGCTCGGCGTCGAGCCATGCCAATGCGTGCCGGCTGTCAGGGTGCTGTTCGGGGATCACCCCGGGACGGGGCGGGGCGGCCGGTGCGCCGCTGGTGCCGAGGAGCGCGGCGGCGTTGTTCGCGCCGTGCAGGCAGTGCTCCAGTGCCCGGTGCAGTGCTGCGCGACGCTCTTCTTCAGGCTCCTGCGCGTGGGCTTGTTCGGCCGCGTATACGCTCACGAGGTCGTTGACGAAGCTGTGGCGGCCGGGAGTTTGTTCGGTCAACAGATGGACATTGGCCAGCTCCTGAAGCGCGTGGCGTGCCTGCTCGCGGGACACCGCGGCGAGACTGGCGGCGGCGGCCACGGACAGATCGGGGCCGGGGTACCCGGCCAGCAGCCGGAACATCCGCGCTGCCGGGCCGGTGAGGGCGCGGTAGGACCAGGACAACACCGCGCGCACGTTCGCGGCCGCGTCGCCCGCCTCCAACATGGTGAGCCGGTCGCGCGTGTCGCGCAGTTGGTCGACCAACGCGGCGAGCGGAAGGTCGGGGTTCGCGCAGGCGCGCGCCGCGACGATGTTCAACGCCAACGGCAGCCGGGCGCACATGTCGATCAGGATGTTGACGGCCCACGGCTCTGCGGCCACGCGGCCGGCACCGAGGCGGCGCGTCAGCAGCACGTGCGCATCGTCCGCGGGCAGAGGGTTCAACACCAACGAGTGCGCACCTTCGAGGGCTGCCAGGCTCGACAATCGATCGCGGCTGGTGATCAGGACCATGCATCCGGCCGAGCCGGGAAGCAGGGGCCGTACCTGCTCGGCGTCGCGGGCGTTGTCCAGCACGATCAGCATTCGGCGATCGGCCAGAGTGCTGCGGTAAAGCGCGCACTGTGCCGCCAGGCCGACGGGGATGTGGTCCTGTAGGACCCCCAAGGCGCCCAACAGTCGCCGCACCGCCGCCGCTGCGCTGAGCGCAGTGCCCGACGGCCCGAAACCACGCAGGTCCACGTACAGTTGTCCGTCCGGGAAGCGGTCGGCGTGCAGGTGCGCCCAGTGCAGGGCGAGCGCGGTCTTGCCGACCCCGGCCATCCCGTCGATCGTGCAGATCGCCACCGCGCCCGCGACGGTGTCGAGCGGATCGCAAGCCAGCTTGGTCAGCAGGCTCAATTCCGCGTCGCGACCGGTGAAATGCCGCGTCGTCGTCGGCAGCTGGCGCGGTACCGGCCTGCCTGCTCCCAAGGTGACGTGGCCGTGCGCAATGATCGCCGCGGGTTCGGCCGTTCTGTCGTCTCCGGTCAGGATGCGCTCGTGCAGCCGACGTAGCTCCGGCCCGGGTTCGACGCCGAGCTCCTCGACCAGCACCCGACGCGCCCGTCGATACGCGTCCAGCGCCTCGGCGCGCCGCCCGACACGGGAGAGTGCGGTCATCAACTGGACGTGGAAACGCTCCCGCAATGGATGCGCAGCCGTCAGCTCCAGCAGACCCGGCACCAGCTCTTCATGCCGCCCGACGTGCAGACCGGCCTCGGCCTCGTCCTCAAGCACCTGAAGGCGCAACTGTTCAAGCCGAGCCACGAACCCGTCCCGCAGCCCCTGCGATGGGATGTCGCCCAGCGGCGCCCCGCGCCACAAGGCCAGCGCCGCCGTGGCCGCGTCCGACGCCTGCGCCCATTGACCGCCACGAACAGCCGCACCGGCTTGGCCGCAGAGTCCTTCGAACCGCAGTGTGTCCAGTTCGTCGTGACCGACCTGGCACAGGTAGCCACGATCACGGGTGACGATCCAATCCGCCCCGGCATCGCCCAGCGCGCGGCGCAGCCGCATCACGTGCGAGCGCATCGTGCGCACCGCCTGCGCCGGCGGCGCCCCGTCCCACACGAACTCGGCGAGCTCATCCACCGCGACCGGCCGGTTCGCATGCACCAACAGCGCGGCCAACAACACCCGCAGTCGTATCCCGGACATCTGCACCGCCCGGCCGCCCTCGCCAATCACCACCAGCGGACCCAACAGTCTGAAACGCACGCCTTGCCCCCAGCCTCAGCAACCCCAGGAAGTCACAGAGTTCGATTACGCGTCCCCGTGCCGGATGCTACGCGCGTCGTACCTTGATTGCACTCCGTGATTGCGCGCCGTAATTTGCACTCCGCGCGAAACCGGCAACCCAGATAGGGAACTCAGGGGGAACACAGGGAGGGAACACAGCCCGCCGGCCTTTCTGCGCGCAGCAACTGGGCAGTGGTTGGCCGCCCCAAAGTTCACCTGCACAGTGGGGCCCGGGCGGATCGGCGTCTTGTCGGCGCGGGTGTCCAGTACCTGTGTCGGCGTGGTCGTGGTGTATCCGCTGCTTCCGGTCTGTCCGGCCGCGAAGTTCAGGTTCGAGGAGGGCTCACCTGCTGGTGGACGCGTGCTCTCCCCACCGAGCGGCAGCCCGTATCGCGATGCCGCTCAGGAAAGCCAGCGCTGCCGCTGCGACGCCCAGGTAGCAGCCGCTGCCGGGTTGCGGGGTGGCCGGCCAGTGGCTCTGGTCGCCGTTGAGGATCAGCACCCACTGAGCCGCCCGGCCGATCAGATCGAGCGCGCAGGCCAGCCCGAGGACGATCGCGTAGCGGGCGAGCACGGTGCTGCGGTTCGGCGGCATC
>NZ_DASYZI010000154.1:0-2983 GCF_035946395.1 Actinocrinis sp. | reverse complement strand
CAAACAGCCAATCAACCCCGCGAACGCGTGACGCACCAACCGCTCCCACGCCACCACCACATCCAACCGCCCACCCGCCGACAAATGCTCGAACGAAACAGCATCCAACACCCCCGCACTGGGAGGCGACTCGGCCAGCATCGCCGCCAGCCCATCCGGATCAGAATGCGTAACAGCGGCCAACTCCATCGCGTCCATGGCGAGCCTCCCGGCGAAATCAGTACAGGTGGATGAGCTTTTCCCCATGCCCCCATTCTATCGAAGGTGGCGAATATATGGTGCCGATCTCAGTAAGTCATATATTCGACTACTGGCAACCTGCATGCTTACGAGTCGGCGGCAAGGAACGGGACCTTTGCCACCTTGCCAATCGGCGTGGATTCGCTGTGGTCGTCGCGGGTTTGCAGTTTGCACGGTGAAGGTCACGGACATCGAGGTACCTGACCACCCCATGTAGCCCACAAGCCGTCGTTCATGCTCGCGGTGACTACGACACGGCGGCGCGGTGGATGGTGACCCTGGTGGCCGCAGATCGGCGAATCCTGCGAGCATCGTGGTGTCGACGCGCGTGTTGCGGATGTCCATGGTCCACGAGCTGGGTTTGCTCGCCTCCGGGCGTCTCGGCAAATCGGCGGACCGGCGGACCGGCGAATGGGTGCCAGGTGGCCAGGAACGCTGCGGCGACCAGATCGGCGGCGGCCTCGCGGGAGGTGCTGCGGCGCAGGCAGAACCCGAGCAGGTGCGGCAGGTGCTCCGCATGTATGCGTTCGAATTCGCCGGTTGCGTCGGTTGCGTCAGCGGTTGCGTCGGCGGTTGAGCCGACGGTTGGGCCGGATTGCGTCTCGCTAGTCTTCAGTTCGCTTCGCTCAGACCCGATACACGATGTCCGGCAGCCGCGCCGTGTACAGGTTGTCAGGTTACTGAAGCCGTTCGCGGTAGCTGCACGGCTGGCTCATGCAAGATCGCGTCGCGCGTGCACGCACACTTGCCAAAGTTCTATTGATTGATAGATTGTTAGTAGAAGTTCGGTCGAGAGGATCCACAGGCATGTCGGAGATCGCTTCCGCGGTCAGTCCCAAGCACCTCGTGTTCGAGCAGTTCGCGCTGGTCGGCCAGGCACTGGCCAGCGAGCACCGGCTGGAGTTGCTGGATGTGCTGGTTCAGGGCGAGCGCACGGTCGAGTCGTTGGCGCGGGCCGCGGGGTTGCCAGTGGGCAACACCTCGCAGCACTTGCAGCAGCTGCTGCGGGCGGGGCTGGTCATGCGGCGCAAGAGCGGCAAGTCGATGATCTACACGCTGGCGGGCCCCGAGGTGCTCGGCCTCGTGCGGGCGTTGCGAGCGGCGGCCGAACGCAATCTGGCGGAGATCGACCGGCTGACGCAGCGTTACTACCAGGGCCGCGACGGGCTTGAGCCGATCACGCGCGACGAACTCGCCGCACGCATCGCAGAGGGCTCGGTGTACGTGCTCGACGTCCGGCCGGCCGAGGAGTATCAAGCCGGGCACCTTCGCGGGGCGGTCAGCATTCCGGTCAGCGAACTGGAGCGCCAGTTGGCCGATGTGCCGGCGAACCAGCAGATCGTCGCGTACTGCCGTGGTCCGTACTGCGTGTACTCCTACGAGGCGCTGGAAGTGCTTCGACCGCACGGGTTCTCGGCGCAGCGCTTGGACGGCGGCTTCTCCGAGTGGCTGGCTGCCGGGCTGCCGGTCGAGCGTGACTAGCGGATAGTCGCGCCATGACATGCATTTGGTACATCTATTTATATGGTTGGCCCTGACGGAGGTAGTCATGTCCATTGCGAGCGAGCAGCTCGCGGCGCCGGTCTTGTCGGCGGCGCATGCCGTGTACGAGATCATCGACCGCTTCACCGTGGCGCAGCAGGGCGAGGGCAGCGCGACGCGGCGGCTTGATGTGTGGGCACCGCTGATCCCCGACGCACCGGATCAGCAGGTACTTGACATCGCGGTGGTCGCGCCCTCGCCGTGGCAGGTCACTCGGGAAGTGGAGTTCGGCAACCAGCTGCTGTACGGCCACTATGACGCGTCGGCCGGGGGTCTGCTCGAATTCGAAGTGCGATACCTGGTTGAGCGCATGACGCCGCGTCAGAACCGTGCGACGTTGGGGGCTCAGGCGCGTGCGCTGGCGACTCCCGCGTTGTTCACCCGATCGCTGGACGCGGAGCGCCACGTCGACGTGTCCGACGAGACCCGGCAGCTGGCCCGGCAGATCGCCGACGGCGAGACGAGCCCGCTGGAGCAGGCTCGGCGCTACTACGACTACGTCACCGGCACGATGGAGTACGACGCCTCCAAACAGTCCTGGCTCGGCAGCACGCAGCACGCGCTGACCTGCTCGGTCGGCAACTGCAACGACATCCACGCACTGTTCGTCTCCCTGTGCCGGTCGTCCGGTATCCCTGCGCGGTTCGTGCTCGGGCAGGCCCTTGAGCCGTCTGAGGATGGAGAACCCTGCGATCTGTGCGGATACCACTGCTGGGCACAGTTCTTCGTCGCCGGGCTCGGCTGGTTGCCCGCAGACGCTTCGTGCGCCGTCAAGTACGACACCCACGGTCTGTTCGGCGCTCTGGAGACGAACCACATCGCCTGGTCGGTGGGACGCGACCTCCTGCTGGCTCCGCCACAGCGCGGCGAGCGCAACCTGTTCCTGGCGGGCCCCTACGCCGAGGCGGACGGGCAGCCGCATCGGGTCGAGCGCACGGTGAACTTCACGCAAGTGGAGTAGCCGAACACCGGCCAGCGGATGACAAGTACGGCATTTCACGCATGACGCGCCGTCAATCAATCGTGCAATTGAGCAATATTGGAGAAATAAGTGCGCGCGCTGCTCGTGGACACTCAGACGGACGCGGAGAGTCTCGCGGATTCGCCCTGAGCCGACCATGCCCGAGGTGACGCGTGTATCGACAGGTACTTGACCCATTCGCACATTCCCTGGCCTGGAGTGCGCTCCTCGCCACCCTGC
>NZ_DASYZI010000153.1:0-22531 GCF_035946395.1 Actinocrinis sp. | reverse complement strand
TCACCGCCAGGCTCAGCCGGCCCATGGGGCCAGCTCGCCCCCAGCCCAGGGCGGGCTCGACAACCACGCCGGCGCTCTGGAAGGCCGCGCTCACGGCTACCGCTTCCCCCTGGTCCTGGGATCGAGCCACAGCGTGGCCAGGTCGGAGATCAGCACCGCCACGAGGACGGCGACCGTGATCATGAGGAACAGTGCCTGCATGAGCGGGAAGTCCTCGTCCTTGACCGCCTGGAGGAGGATGTAGCCCAGGCCCGGGTACGTGAAGACGTACTCGACCAGGATGGCGCCGCTGACCACGAAGCCGATCGACATGGCGAACCCGGTCAGGTTGGGCAGGATGGCGTTGCGACCGGCGTACTCGAGCATGATCCGAAACGGTGAGAGCCCTTTGGCCCGGGCCATCCTGACGTAGTCCTCCGCCAGCGTCGTGATCATGTTGTTGCGCATGGTCAGGATCCAGCCGCCGATCGAGGTGATCAGCAGGGTCGCGGCGGGCAGCACCGCGTGTTGCAGGACGCTGCCGACGAAGCCGGGCGAGAATCCGGGTACCAGGCTCGTGTCGTAGTTGAAGTCGCTCGGCAGCAGGCCGCCTGACCACACCGAGAAGACCAGGATCAGCAGCAGCGCCACCCAGAAGTACGGCAGCGCCGAGGTGACCACGAACAGCGGCGGCAGCACCGCGTCGAGCAGCCCGCCGCGCCGCCAGCCCGCCACGATGCCGATCAGCGTGCCGAACAGGAAGGCCAGCACCGTGGTGATGCCGACCAGGCCGAGCGTCCACGGCAGCGCCTGGCCGACGATCGTGGTCACCGGCTCGCCGAGGGACTGGCCGATGGACAGGCCCCAGTGGCCGGTCAGCATGTTGCCGAGGTAGTCCAGGTACTGCACGCCGACGTTCTGGTTCGGCTTGAAGCCGAAGGAGCTGAGCATCTGCTGGAGCGTCTCCGGCGAGACCTTGCCGCGGGTGCGGTCGCGCAGCGCGTTGACCGGGCTGCCCGGCATGAACCGGGGGATGAAGAAGTTCAGCGTCAGCGCCGCCCACAGGGTGAGCAGGAAGAACCCGGCGCGGCGCACCACGAATTTCACCGAGATCGACTCCTCGTGCTCGTCCTGTCCCGGCGCCGTCCCGGGTTGCTGGCCCGGGACGGCGCATTCAGGCGCCTACTGTGCTTGGCCGGACGACGGTGTCCGATTGACCGCTGCGTCCGATTGACTGCTGCGTCCGAATCGACTTCCGTGTCCGGCCGACTGCCGTGCCCGGCCGACTACTGCGCCGACTTCGAGTACAGATGCAGGAGCACCTGCCCCGCGTCGGGGAAGTTGAACGCCGCCGGCTGGGCGTACGGGTCCGACTGCGTCGGCCAGCCGCCGATGTCCGCGGTGTTGTACTGGAACCAATCGACCGACTCGGTGACCGGGATCAGCGGGACGTCCTTGACCATGTAGCTCTCGATCTGCTTGATGATCGAGACCTGGGTGGCGTCGTCCGCGGTGGCGTACTGGCCGAACAGCGCGTCGACCGCGGGGTTGCGGTAGCGCTCGTAGTTGCCGTTCGCCGGCTGGCCGAGCGGCGCGGTGTTCGCCGAGTGCAGCATCTCGCGCAGCTCGTAGTACGGCGTGGGACCGCCGGTCTGCTCACCGTAGTAGGCCAGGTCGTAGTCGCCGTTGAACAGCTTCGTGTCGAAGGTCTGCTGTGCCAGGTCGCTGACGGTCAGGTTGATCCCGATCGGGGCGAGTTCCTGCTTGATCACCGCGAGCGAGGCGTCCCAGTCGGTGTAGCCGGTGATGGTGATGACGGTCAGGTTCAGCGGGTGCGACGGCGAGTAGCCCGCGCCCGCCAGCAGCGCCGCCGCCTTCGAGGCGTCCGGCTTGTCGTATCCGGCGGCGGAGGTCGCCGACGCGTCGTAGTACTTCTGGAACGTCGGCAGCACCACGCCGGTCTGGTTGGCCGGCGGCTCCTGCCCGCCCTCGCCGATCGAGGAGACCTGCGAGCGGTCGATCGCGGCGGTGATGGCCTGGCGCACGGCGAGCGTGCCGGTGGCCTTGTGCGAGGGGTCGAGGTTCGGGAACAGCGAGACGTTGAGCACCGGCGGCGACCAGGTGTGGTTGTCGGCGGACTTGCTCAGATAGAACTGCTGGATGCCGGGGATGAACTGGCTGCCCCACTGCGCCTTGCCGCTGGCCAGGTCGAGGTTCGCCGGGCCGTTGTCCAGGTAGGCGGGGTACTCGACCTTCTGGATGTACGGCTTTCCGGCCTGCCAGTAGTTCGGGTTCGCGGTGTACTGGATGTTGTTCGGCGTGCACGGGTTGACCGTGAACGGTCCGGTGCCGACCGGGTTCGCGTCCTTCCACGTGTCCGGGTGCGCGGCGGCGTCGCCGGTGGAGAAGACGTGCTTGGGCACGATCGTCACCTGGTCGGCGAAGAAGAAGAAGTACGGCTGCGCGGGCTGCTTGAAGGTCAGCGTCACCTGGTTGCCGGAGGCGGTGGCGCTCTGCATCCCGGCCGCGGTCCACAGCGCGTACAGGTCCGTCGCGGGGACCTGCTTCATCAGGTTGAAGGTGAAGGCGACGTCGTCGGCGGTGAACGCCTGGCCGTCGCTCCACTTCACCCCGTCGCGGATGGTGAAGACGATCGAGGTCTTGTCGGCGTTCCACTGGTACGAGGTCGCCAGCATCGGCGTCTCGGCCTCGTTGTTCAGCTCGTCGACGAAGACCAGCGGCTCGTACACGAAGCCGTTGGACTCCAGGTACGCCGCCGGGTTGAACGGGTTGAAGCCGCAGGTCCAGGTCTGGCCCTGCTCGTTGGAGATCGTGACGGTGCCGCCCTGCTTGTGCGGACCGTTCTGCGAGGCCGTGCCGCCGCCTCCGGTCGAGGAGCCGCCGGCGCTCTTGTGCTGAGTACTCGAACATGCGCTCGCGACGAGGCATATCGCCGTCACGGCGGCGAGAAGCCCGGTGCGTCTCATCCTGACAGTCCCTTCGTGAGAGTCTCGTTTCCGGCAGCGCGCTGCTCGCCGTCACCGTGCCGTGCATCACTGTGTTCGATGACACCGCGTTCCACGACGCTGTGTTCGACGACGCCGTGCTGTTCGGCTTCACTGTGCTGTTCGGCTTCGCGAGCCGCTGCCAAACCCAGCGCGAGCGCCCCCATCAGCGGGGCGTCGTACGGGTACGCCGCGCGCACGAGCTCCGGCGGGAACGGTACGGCGGCGTCCAGGGCCCGGCGCAGCCCGTCGCGCAGCAGGTCCCAGGAGCGGACCATGCCGCCGCCGACCGCGATCCGCGCCGGATCGATCGCGATGGCCAAGTTGACCAGATGGAAGGAGAGTTCGGCGACGAAGCGGTCGAACAGCCGCAGCAACCGGGGATCCTCGGCCGCGCGGGCGAACACGTCCGCCGAACCGTCGGCGTCCGGGAGCAGCGCCGCCGCCTCAAGCATCAGGGACTTGCCGCTGACGGTGTCTTCGAGCGGGACGCGGTCGGCCGCCGCGGCGCCGACGTCGCCGAGCCGCCGCAGGTTGTAGCCGATCTCCCCGGACGCGCCGTTGCGGCCGTCGACGACCGCGCCGTTGGCGACGATCGCCACCGCGAGGCCGGTGCCGAGGTTGAGATAGATCGCCGGGTCGCAGCCGACCAGCGCTCCGGACTCGGCCTCCACCCGGGCGGCCGCCTTGACGTCGGTGGCCAGCCGGATCTCGGCACCGGGGAACGCGCCGCGCAGCTCGCGGCCGAGGGCGAGGCCGTGCCAGCCGGGGATGTTGGGGGCCAGCGCCACGCCGTCCTCGCCCGGGATGCCGATGGTCGCCACGCCGACCGCGGCGAGCCGGCGGCCCGGGGCGACCCGGCTCAGCAGGTCGCGCCCCGCCGTGATCGCCCGGTCGAGGCTGGCGTCCGCGCCGAGGTCGGGCAGGGTTTCGTGCACCGCCGAGCCCAGCCGCGTGCCATCCGGGGCCGCCACGGCGAGGGCGGTCTTCGTGCCGCCGAAGTCCAGCCCCAGCACGACCGGTGCGTCCAGGTCCACGCGTCTGCTCCCGAGTCCGGTCCGATCTCGGCCCGACTGGGCCACTAATTCGTAAGGAAACTAAACTATATAAGGTGAGGGCGCGCAATGACCTCGGCGAAATGATCGATAACAGCTGGGCAACGGCCGCGCCGATCACCGGGCCGCAGGCCGGCCGCCGGACCGATCGGGTTCAACCGAAGCGCGGCGCGGCCGTCCCTGGGAATGGAGGCGAAGTCCGCCTGCCGGGCTCAGTGGGAGGCTCCTGGTGATCGACACGAAGTTCATGAGCACCGTGATCGGCCTCGCGTGCGTCACGGCGGTGGGGCTGTCGGCAACCGGATGCGCCGCGGCGGCCGGCGCGGCACCGGTGGGATCCGGACAGAGCGCGGCACCGCTCGGCGTGCCGTCATCGAGCACCGTGCCGGCGAGCGCTCAGCCATCCGGCGCGGCGCTTTCGAACGCGCCGTCAAGTCCGGCCGCGGGAGCGCCGTCCGCGAACCAGAGCACCGCGGCGGCGAGCGGCACCGCGTCCGGAACCGCACGCTGCCACACGCAGGATCTGTCAGCGTCCTTCACCGTCGTCAACGGCAGCGCGGGCGCCGGGAACATCAGCTACAACCTCAGGCTGACGAACACGTCGGGCCGTCTGTGCACGATCTACGGCTTCCCCGGCATGCTGCTGCTCAACGCCCGGCACCAGCCGCTGCCGACCAACGTCGTGTGGGACTCGCTCGTCGCCAAGAGACTGGTCTGGCTCATCCCCGGCGGTTCGGCCGCGTCGACCGTCCGGCTCTCCCCCGACGTGCCCGGCGCCGGCGACAACGGCACCCCGGCTCCCGGCCAGCAGTGGACCTGCGAGCCCACGGCGTACGACATCGAGGTCACCCCGCCCGACGAGACGACGCAGCTCGTCACCGCCGTCGCACCGGCGACCCCGGTGTGCTCGCGGGGCATGATGCAGGCCTCCGCCCTCATCGCCGGCGGCACGGGCCCGAACCAGTGACGCGATGAAGCAGGAGTTGAAGCAGCAGTTGAAGCGCTGAAGTACGGCGGCGCCGATGCACCGTTCGGGTGGATCGGCGCCCGGTTCAGCCCTGGAGATAGTCGATCAGGTGCTGCCGTTCGTCCTGGAGCTGGTCGATGGTGCTCTTGACGACGTCGCCGATGCTGACGATGCCGATCAGCCTGCCCTGCGACACGACCGGGATGTGCCGGAAGCGGCGCAGGGTCATCGTCTCGCGCAACTCGTCGAGCGGGTCCTCCGGGCCGCAGGTCCGGACCTGGGACGTGGCGATCCGCGACACCGGGGAGTCGAGGACGGCGGCGCCCAGGTCGTTGAGCCGCCGCACCACGTCGCGCTCGGAGACGATGCCGGCGACGGTGAGCCCGTCCGAGGAGACCACCACGGCGCCGATGTTGTGCCGGGCCAGCAGCGCGAGCAGGTCGCGGCACGTGGCGTCGGGGCGGATCGTGACAACGTCGTGTCCCTTGTGCGCGAGCACGTCACTGACCCTCATTTGTCTGGTCCTCCGCTCTCCCGATCAGTGCGAACCGTCCTTTTCACCCTGACCGAGAAAGCCGCGCACCGCCAGCCCCCGTTCGGCTGCACCGGCCGCATCGCTGCGTGGCCACGCCGCCGGGAACGCGCGGCCGGGGCGCCGCGCGACCGACTGATTTCGAACCTTGACTGCCCGGCCGGGGCTCAGTACCGTCCGCCGGGAGAGCGCTCTCCCAGCTATGCGAGTTCCTGCTGCCTGATAGATCAGTTGTCAATGAAGACCGACTGATGGGAGTCGGATCCATGAAATCTGTGCCCCACCCCGCGGCCGCCGCGACGGCCGCCCTGCTGGCTTTGGCCGGCCTCGGGTTCGGCGCCTCGGCGGCCGCGGCGCAGCCGCTGCGGGCCGCCGCCGTCAACCCCGCCGCGGTCAGCGTGCCCCCGACCCCGCCGAGCGAGGAACTGCACGCCAACGCGAACTCCTCGATCACCATCGACTGGACCGCGAGCACCGGCGCGACCAGCTACAACATCTACCGGAGCACCACGTCCGGCGCCGAGGGCAACACCCCGATCGCCTCGGTCACCGGCACGACCTACACCGACTCGAACCTGAGCAGCACGCCGATCTACTTCTACGAGATCAGCGCGGTGAACTCGGCCGGCGAGTCGGGCCGCACCGCCGAGGACGCCTCGAAGACCCCGCCGCCGATCGGCACCGGCGGCAACACGCCGGGCGTGGCCTCCGGGAACGGCGAGCTCTACTACTGCAAGGACGCGCTGCTCGGCGGCTTCGACTGGTTCCAGACGCTCACCGGCTGGTTCCCGCAGGACCTGGGCTCCTCCGGGTCCACGTCGCCGACTCAGCAGGTCGTCGACATGGCCTACGCGCAGGCGGGCACGCTGACGTTCAACAACGTCGTCGTCCCGACCGCGGGGCTCTACACGATCGACTGGCGTTACGCCTTCCAGGGCGGTCTGTTCCCAGGCGTCAACAACCGGCAGATGGGGCTCAAGGTCAACGGCGTGGTGATCACCAGCACCGAGCGCTTCCCGATCACCGGCAGCTTCGACGTCTACCAGCACTCCGCGCTCCAGGCACATCTGAACGCCGGAGTGAACTCGATCTCGATGCTCGCGGTCTCCGACCACGGGGTCTCGCGGGTCGACCAGCTGACGGTCACCCCGGCGACGTCCTCCGTGCCCAGCGGTCCGTCGAACCTGGCGGTGACGGCGGGCAGCGGCTCGGCCGCGCTGTCCTGGACGGCGAGCGCGAGCGGCAGCCCGACCTCGTACAACATCTACCGCGGCACCATCTCCGACGGCGAGGCGGTCACCCCGGTCGGCACTGTGAGCGGCACGACCACCACGTTCACCGACACCGGCCTGACCAGTGGTAAGACCTACTTCTACAACGTCGCGGCCGTCAACGCGACGGGCGTCTCGCCCGACTCGAACGAGGTCACCGTCGTTCCCGGCAGCGGCGGCACGGTCACCGTTCCGGCCGCGCCGACCGGGCTCGCGGCGAGCGCGGGCAACGGCTCCGTGGCGCTCTCCTGGACGGCGAGCACCGGGGCCACCAGCTACAGCGTGTACCGGGGCACCGCGGCCGGAGCGGAGGCGGCCACCGCGGTTGGCACCAGCACCACCAACAGCTTCACCGACACCGGGCTGACCAACGGCACGAAGTACTACTACGTCGTCACCGCCTCGAACTCGGCGGGCACCTCCGCCAAGTCGGCCGAGGCCAGCGCGACGCCGGCCACGACCGGCGGCACGCCGCCGGGAGTGCCGTTCGGCGTCGTCATCACGCCGCAGACCGGGCACATCCTGCTGCAATGGGGCTTCGAGAGCGCCGCGACCAGCTACCGCGTGTATCGCGGCACGACACCGGGTGGTGAGGGCGCCACACCGCTGGTCACCGTCACCTCGCCGACCTACACCGACTCCGCGGTCACCAGCGGCGTCACGTACTACTACCAGTTCACCGCGTTGGACGCGGGCGGCGAGAGCGCGCGCACCGCGGAATTCAGCGCGACCGCCAAGTAACCCGCCGAGCCAGGCGAACGGGTTCGCCGAACCCGCCGTCGGCCGAAAGCCGGCCGCGCCGCGAACTTTCGCGGCGCGGCCGGCGCAGCAGTGCCGGTCCGGTCAGTGCGTGGCGAACCAGCCGATGCTGATCGCGCCGCCGAGCAGGCAGTAGACGGCGAACGGGGTCAGCGTGCGGGTGGTGAAGTAGCGGGTGAGGAATCTGACGGACAGGTAGGCGGCGATCCCGGCGGTCAGGAAGCCGGCCACGATCTGGCCGTGGATGTGCGCTCCGGCGGGCCCGGCGAGACTGGGCAGTTTGAGCACGCCGGCGGCCAGGATGACCGGGGTGGCCAGCAGGAAGGAGAACTTCGCGGCGTCCTCGTGGCTCAGGCCGCGCAGCAGGCCCGCGGCCATGGTGATACCCGAACGGCTGATCCCGGCCAGCAGCGCGAAGGTCTGGAACAGGCCGATGATCCCGGCCTCCTTGTAGCCCAGCGTCTCCAGCTGCCGACGTCCGCCGACCTGTGCCGCAGCGGGGGTGGCGGCGCGCCGTCCGCCGTCGGCGACCCCCACGTCACCGGCGGCGGACACACCCGCGCCGACGCCGACCAGTTCCGTCGCGGCGGCGGGCGCCTGCTCGGCCCGCTTGCGCAGCCGCTCGGCGCCGAAGAGGATCACGCCGTTGATCGTGAGGAAGATCGAGGCCGCGAGGGGCTTGGCGAAC
Organism: Actinocrinis sp.; assembly: GCF_035946395.1. Lineage (NCBI taxonomy): Bacteria > Bacillati > Actinomycetota > Actinomycetes > Catenulisporales > Actinospicaceae > Actinocrinis > Actinocrinis sp. Next base: position 14,275 of record NZ_DASYZI010000153.1, on the reverse strand, counting down.
AAGGTGCGGAAGGTGTGTTCCAGCGCCAGGCCGGTGAGGCCGACCGGGATGGTCGCGATCACCAGCAGCCAGGCCAGCCGCTCGGTGGACGTCTCGATCCGGCGGGTGCGCAGCGTGGTGATCAGCGCGGTGATGATGCGCACCCAGTCGCGCCAGTAGAACGTGATCAGCGCCAGCGCGGTGGCCACGTGCAGCGCCACGATGAACGCCAGGTAAGGGGACTGCTCCGAGGTCTTCGAGGAGTTCTCGGTGACCAGGTGCTGCCAGGACCCGCCGATCCACGCGGGCACCAGCACCGAGTGCCCCAGGCTGGAGATCGGGAACAGCTCGGTGACCCCCTGTAGGAGGCCGATGACGATTGCCTGGAGGTACGACAGTTCGGTCACGCGATCAACCCGGTTCTCGTGGCGGACGGTATGGGTGCGACGGCGCGCGGCGCCGGCACGACTTGACCGCCCGAAACTACTACAAGTTTGTAGATCCATATAGTCCGACGTGTCACGGTTCACCCGGCGGTCATGCGCAGTTCAACCGGCACGCCGATCCCGGCGATGCTGTAACGTTGAGTCAGGAGTCTAATACTCAGCGCGTTCCGGTATTGCCCGGAAGTCCGGCAGACGTCCGGCTTTCGGCTGCTATAGGCGGCTATGTTCATGGTCTGCGAGCAGCGGCCTGCTCGTTTTGTTCCAGGACGGTCACCACTTCTTCCTTTCCGCGGGTACTGCTGCCAATCTGTGGCAGAGTGCGGGAACCGGCCTGTGAGGGCGGCCGTCACACGGCGATCACTCCGCTGTTGTCGAACACTGATTTCACCGTATGCCGAGGGGGGTGTGCGCGTGCCGAACGACCCGAGGGGCCAGTCCGAGGCGATCGAGCGGATGCTCGATACGCGCCAAGAGGCTGAGCACGCCGAGCGGCGGTCCGGGCTCGTTTTCCGGTTGCGGCGACCGCGCCGGCAGATGATCATCAGCGCTTTGATCGTCGTCGCGCTGGCCGCCAGCGGCGCCGCCGCCGTCCTCTCGACCCACCGCGACGCCACGGCCACGACCGCCTTCTCGCCGTCGCCGAGCGGCGCGACCGCGTCGGCCGTGCCCGGCGCGACCCCGGCCGAGATCCAGGCCGCGCAGTGGGTCGTGACCAACGCCGGGCCGGGCCGCGTGGTCGCCTGCGACGTGACCATCTGCGACCTGCTGAGCCAGGACGGCGTGCGGTCCGTGGTCCTGGTCGCCGCCGTGCCGGACATCAACGGCGTCGAAGCCGCCCAGGTCGTGGTCACGACAGCGGCGTCGCGCAAGGCCCTCGGCACCGCGCTGAGCACGATCACCTCTCCGGAACCGCTCGCCGCGTTCGGCAACGGCGACGGCGAGGTCGAGGTGACGACCGTCGCGCTGAAGGGAACCGACGACTACGCGCGGCTGCTCATGCTGGATCGCGGCTACCGCGAGCGGGTCGGTTCGAGCCTCGCGCGCAACCCGCGGATCACGCTGATCGACCCCGGGGACGCCGACACGCTGGCCAACGGCATGGTGGACAGCCGGCTGTGCTCCCTGCTCGCCCTGATCAGCGCCTCGCACAAGATCACCGTCTCCTCCTTCGACGCACCGGCCCCCGGCGCGGGCCAGGACGTCCCCACCGCGACGATGATCATCTCCGCGGTGGACGGCGTCTCGGCCACCGGGGACTCGGCACAGGCCCGGGCGCTGCTCACCCTGCTGGCCTCGCAACAGGCGCCGTACCGCCCCGCGGCCGCCGTCGCCGAGACCGGCGGCCTGAGGATCGCCTTCGAGCAACCCGAACCGCTCGGCTTGATCCCCGGCGCAAAGCCCTGATCCAGCCGGGCGCCATCGCGCCCCGCAGTCTTCACCGGAGCCAGCCGATGAGCGCACGGATCCGCAGGCGGACGACCGCCTGTCTCACAGCACTGACGTTCGCCTTCCTGCTCCCGCCGACGGCCACCGCCGCCGACACCACGTCCACGATCGGCTGGGTCCGGCTCGCCCACCTCTCCCCCGACACGCCGCCGGTCGACGTGTACCTGTACCCGTACGGCGGCACGACCGCCCAGCTGACGCTCAAGCACGTCGCCTACGGAACGCTCTCGCCGTACGAATCGCTGGCGCCCGGCGACTATCTGGTGGCCATGCGCGCGGCCGGCGACGCGGCGACCGCGGACCCCGTGATCAGTACTCAGGTCGACGTGACCGCGGGCCGGGCGTACACAGTCGCCGGTCTCGGCACGGCCTCGGCGCTCACCCTCAAGGTGCTCAGCGACAACCTCGACACGCCGCCGGGCAAAGTCAGCGTGCGCATCATCGAGGCCTCACTACACAACCCGACGGCGTCCGTCGACGCGGGCGGTGAGACGCTCGCGACCGGCCTGCGCTTCCCGGACGTCACCGCCTATCAGACGCTCGATCCGGGCGTCGGCGCCGTGCGCGTCTCCACGCAGGCCGGCGACAAGACCGCACAGCTGGACTTCGCCGCAGGCAGCACATACACCCTGGCCGTGCTCGACGGGGCCGGTGGCAGCCCGCAGATACTCGACCTCAGCGACGCGACCGGAACCAGCGTCCTGCCCAAGGGCGGAGTCAACACCGGCTTCGGCGGCACCGCGGCCCAGCCGACCGGCGCACCGACGCAGCCGGCCGGCCCGACCACGCAGCAGGGCCGCGGATCCGTCGTCCCGGCCGGCTGGGGTGTGCTGCTGATCGCCGCGGTCGTGGCGGTGCTGTTCGGGCTCTCCCGGCAGCGCCGCAAGTGAGCAGGCCACAAGTGGGCAGGCCGCAGCTGAGCGGACCGGGCCGGCCATGAGCTGGAAGCCCAAGCACGCGAGACCGTGGTCCTGGTTCGGCAGACGACGGCCGGCCGGGAAGATCGGCACCATCGCCGTGGTGCTGGCCGCCGTGGCGGGCGCCGGCCTGTGGGTGCTTTCCCACCACGGCACCGCCGGCCGCGCGTCGGCCGCGGTGACGATCGAGGCCTCGCCCTCGTCGCCCTCCGCCCCGGCGAGCGCTCCGAGCAGTTCTGCGACGCCGAGCGCGGCGGTCAAGCCGGTGTCCGTCGACATCCCGGCGATCAACGTGCACACGACGCTGCAAATGCTCGGGTTGGACTCGACCGGCGCGCTGGAGGCGCCGACCAACCTGACGCAGGCGGGGTGGTACACCGGCGGCCCGGTGCCCGGCCAGGACGGGCCCGCGGTGATCGCAGGGCACGTCGACTCGTTCCGCGGCCCGGCGGTGTTCTTCAATCTCAAGGCTCTGAAGCAGGGCGACGCCGTCACGATCGGTTTGAGCGACGGACGGCGCGTCACGTTCCATGTGATGACGGTCCAGAACTATCCGAAGGACGCCTTTCCCACCACCGACGTCTACGGCGCGCGCCCCGACCCGGAGCTGCGCCTGATCACCTGCGGCGGCGCGTTCGCCGCGGGGCACTACCTCGACAACGTCGTCGTCTACGCCGCCCTGGCCAGTACCTGACCGGCATCCGGCTGCGGTGACGTCACGTCACGTCGACCCGATACCGGTCTCGGCATTCACACCTACAGGCTGACCGTCACACCCACACCCGCCGTGGCGGACACGTCGACGCCGATACCGCCGGAGCCGGCCGCGGTGACGCTGGCGAGGACGCCCGCCACCTGCGACTGGACCTGGTTCAGCGAGCCGTTCACCTGGCTCAGCAGCGACTGCACCTGCGGCCACACCTCGTTGGCGAAGATGGACGCCGCCTGGCCGGCCCAGACGTTGGGGTCGGTCAGGGCGAGGCCGTGCGCGACGATCTGGTTCAGGACGTCTGTCAGCGGTCCGTTGAGGAGTGCGGCCAGTTGATGGATGTGCATTTCCGCCTCAGCTGTGACCTTGACGGTTCCGTCGACCACGATGATGCTCCGTATCTTCTTCGTTTCCGGCGAGCCTGCCGCTTTCCGCCGTACGGTCGAGAACGTTAAATGGCGATGACCTCTGGGGACGTCCAACGGACGGTTGATTTCCTCGCTACTGCGGTTGTTATACGCACCGTCAGATAATGTCTGCCGCACGCGATGGGTCCGCGTCGCGCCACGGCAACGCCACCGGCACCAGTTACAGGCCCATGCGGCGGCGGCATCCAAGGGCAGCAGCTTCCGAGTGCAGTGCCATTCGAGGACAGCGCCATCCGAGCACAGTGCCATCCGAAGGACTTGAGCAACCGGGTCGACACCTCGCGCGTCCGTTCGAGGCGAGCCGGGTTAGGCTCGGGACGAGTTGACGGCGATGGGTGACGGCTCAGGCGGGCAAGGTGAAATGGCCGCTCAACACAGTGCGCGGAAGCAAAGGTCAGACCGCGACGCCGACCGCGAGACTGCGGACCGCGACGAGACGTATCGCCGTGGTACAGACCGCGGTGACACGGACCGCAGTGGCACAGACCGTCGTAGTACCGACCGCGGTGGTATGGGCCGTGGTGGTATGGACCGCAGGCGGGTGCTCGGCGTCGCGGCGGCCGTCGCCGGAGCAGCAGGCGTCGGCGCGGCGGTCATCGGCGGGTACGGCGACTCCGGCTCCGGCCCCTCATCCGGCTCCGCAGCCGCCGGTTCGACGCCACCCACCGGCGCCGCGACGAGCACCACGTCGGCACCGGTCGCCGAAGCGGACCTCCCGGGCAACAACGACTGGCGGATCATCAACAGTTCGCCGCCGCACGCCATCGAGGGCTACGCCGACAAGGTGAGCGTCGTTCCGGGCGAGTCGGTCGGGCTGCGCGTGTCGACGGCGTCGGCCACGTTCCGGGTCTCCGCCTACCGCATGGGTTACTACGCGGGCGCCGAGGCGAGGCGCGTGTGGCAGTCCGACGCGGTGCCCGGCAAGAAGCAGGGCGCCGCCCAGCTCGACTCCGGAACCAAGACCGTCCACACCGCGTGGCAGAACTCGCTGACCGTGCCCACCACCGGCTGGCCGGAGGGCGCCTATTTGCTGCGGCTCGACGGCTCGGACGGACATCAGTCCTACATACCGTTGATCGTACGATCGACCTCGGGCGCGGGCAGGGTCGTCCTCATGCACGCCCCCGCCACCTGGCAGGCGTACAACCTCTGGGGCGGCTACAACCTGTACCAGGGACCGGATGGTTCGTACGACACCCGGTCCTACGTCGTGAGCTTTGACCGGCCGTACGAGAACGACGGGGCCGACCGGTTCATGGTGTACGAGCGGGCCGCGGTGGCTCTGGCGGAGCGGCTGCGGTTGCCGCTCGCGTATACGACCGGGATCGACGTGCACAACGACCCGTCGGTACTCAACGCGGCGCGCGCCGTGATCAGCCTCGGCCACGACGAGTATTGGACGCCGCAGCAGCGCGCATCGGTCACCAAGGCCAGGGACGCGGGCGTGAACATCGCCTTCCTCGGCGCGAACACCTGCTTCCGGCGCATCCGCTTCGGCTCCTCGCCGGTCGGCGCCAACCGGCAGCTGATCTGCTACAAGACCGCGTACACGATGGACCCGCTCTACGACAGGGAACCCGCGCAGGTCACCACCGACTACCGGGCCGCGCCGGCCGCGGACCCGGAGTCCTCGATGACCGGCGTGCTTTACGAGGGCTACCCGGCGGACGCGCCGTTCGTGGTGCACGCCGCCGACCACTGGCTGTTCCAGGGCACCGGGGTGAAGAACGGCGACAGCTTCGCGCACCTGGTCGGGGTCGAGTACGACCGGGTCACCCCGGACCAGCCCACGCCGCGGCCGATCCAGATCATCGCGCACTCGCCGCTGGTCTGTAACGGCAGGTCAAGCCACGCGGACGCCGCGTACTACACGGTGCCGAGCGGCGCCGGGGTGTTCGCATCCGGCACGATGCGCTGGGTCGAAGGCCTGATGGCCGACACGCGCGACGACCGCACCGACCACGACATGGACCGCCGCACGGCCGCGTTCGTTTCACGCACGACGGAGAACCTGCTCCGGGCGTTCGCCGCCGGTCCGGCCGGACACATGCAGCCCACGCCGAAGGACAACGTGCACGAGGTCTACGGCTGAAGGAACTACGGCTGAAGCCGGTCGAGCTCCTCGGCCGTCGCAGTCAGCGGCATGCCGAAGAGCCTGATCAACCTCTTGTTCTCGGTGAACGCGGTCGCGTGGCTGATGCCGCTCTCGGAGAGCGTGAGCACCTGAACGTGCTGCGCTTCGAACGTCCCGTCGTCGAGCCGGCGATACGACGCGAACGCGGGCTGCCTGTTGGCCGAGGTGGGCACCAGCCGAATCCGCCCGGGCCGCTTGGTGAAGCGGTACGCGAAGAAGCGCGCGACCATCGCGTGCCCGGTGAACCACTGCGGTGCCGGAGGCATCTCGACGACGGCGTCCTCGGTGAACAGCCGGGTGAGCGCGTCGACGTCGGCGCTCTCGAACGCCTTCGCGTAGCGGTCGAGCAGCGCGCGGCGGCCGGGATCGTCGGGCTCCGCGATCTCCTCGCTGGCCGGCGCGAGCGCGTCGAGCCGGGCGCGGGCGCGTTGCAGTGAGCTGTTGACCGCGGCCGCGGTCATGCCCAGCTGCTCGGCGATCTGCGCCGTCGACATGCTCAGCGTCTCGCGCAGCAATAGCACCGCGCGCTGCCGCCCCGGAAGGTGCTGCAACGCGGCGATCAGCGCGAGCCGGATACCCGCGCGGAACGCCACGACGGCGGCCGGGTCGTCCGGCAGGGTGCCGATCATCCGGTCCGGCAGCGGCTCCAGCCACGGCACTTCGGCGCTGAACGTCGACGGCACCTCCGGCGCGTCAGAGGCGTGACCGAGCCCGGATGGCAGCACGCGGCGGCTACTGTGCTGCAACGCGTTCAGGCACGTGTTGGTCGCGATGCGGTACAGCCACGTGCGCAGCGACGCGCGTGCCTCGAACTGCGCGTAAGAACGCCAAGCACGCAGATAGACCTCCTGAACGAGGTCCTCGGCGTCGTGCACGGAGCCGAGCATGCGGTAGCAGTAGACCAGCAACTCGTGGCGGAACGGCTCGCTCAGCCGCGCGAACTCGTCCCTGTCCCGGCCGCTTTCCCCGTACTGTCCACCGCCACCGCGATGCTCGGCTACCGCCACACTCGTCACTCCTTCACGCTCCCCGCTGGCTCTAGCATCGCATCGCGTACCGACAGTGGCTTGTCAACCGTGGCCGCAGCAGCTGTCACGGCCTTACGCGCCGCCCCCGGAATGGCCAGGAAGGCGACCGCCCCGGCCAGCGAGAGCCCTGCGCAAACGGCGATCGCCGCCGTGAAGCCGTCGGTGAACGTGCGCGGTGTCGCATAGCTGCCCGCGGCCGTGAAGATCGGCGCGAGCACCGCGATCCCGAGCGCGCTGCCGAACTGGCGCAGCGTGTTGAAGACGCCCGACGCCTTGCCGATCTGTGTCGGCGGCACCGCGTTGATCACCGAGATCTGCGCCGCGGGCATCGCCATGGACAGACCACAGCCCGCGATGATCAGCGGTGTGATCATCTGCCAGTAGGGCATATCCGTGCGGGCGATCAGGGAGACCCAGAACATCCCGGCGGCCTGGAGCGCCAGGCCGGTGACCGCGAGCCGCCGGGCCCCGATCCGGTTCGTCCAGGCTCCGGCCAGCGGCGCGACGACGGTCACCCCGGTGGTCCAGGCGAGCATGTGCAGTCCGGCGGTCAGCGGCCGATCGCCGAGGCCGGTCTGGAAGAACTGCGAGATGAAGAACAGCGCGCCGTAGAGCGAGGCGTAAAGGAACACCGACCCGCCGTTGCCCGCGGAGAATCCGCGCGAGCGGAAGAGCGCCATCGGCACCATCGGCTCGCGGGCGCGCAGCTCCCAGAGGACGAACAGCACGACCGACGCAGCGCCCCCCGCGAGCGCCACGTCGACCCGCGCCGAGGCCCAGCCGTCCGAGTTGGCCGTCACCAGGCCCCAGACCAGCCCGAACGCACCGAGGGTGATCAGCGCGAGCCCCGTGGCGTCCACCGACCCCGCCGGTCCGCGGCTCTCCGGCAGCCGCCGCAGCGCCAGCGGCACCCCGGCCACGCCGAGCGGCACGTTCAGCCAGAAGATCCACTGCCAGGCCAGGCTCTGCGTCACCAGTCCGCCGGCGACCGGCCCGACCACCACCGCGACCCCCATCAGGCCGCTGAAGAGGCCCAGCGCCCGCGCCCGGCGCTCCGGTGGGTATACGGCGCTGAGCAGCGCCATCGCCAGCGGCATGATCAACGCCGCGCCGCAGCCCTGCACCGTGCGCGCGGCGATCAGCCAGCCGATCCCCGGAGCGAGCGCGCAGAGCGCGGACGCGACCGTGAACAGGCCGAGCCCGACGGCGAAGAGCCGGCGCCGCCCGAACCGGTCCCCGAGCGCCGCGCCGGTCATCAGCAGCACCGCGAAGCTGAGGATGTAGGCGTTGACCGTCCATTCCAGCTGGTCGATCGACGCGCCCAGATCGACGCGGATCCTGTTCAGGGCGGTCGCGACCACGGTGCCGTCCAGCGCCACCATCATCGCGCCCACCGAGGTCAGCGCCAGCGTCCAGCGCTGGCTCGACCTGCCGATGTCCCGCATGAGTCCTCCCGGCCATAGCCCCGTCGAACGGACCGCGGCGCGGCCCGTCGGTACAGACAGGCACGCGCCGCGGATTAATCGCAACGCCGTTCAGTTAGGCGTGGCGGGCGCGTGTCAAGGCCTGTCGGTAGGCAAGGCAGCGGAGCTCCTGTAGAAGAGGGCTGTCACTCCAAGACGTCCTCGGAACAGGGGCTCCGCTGTTGGACCAGGTTTCCATATCGCGTTCGGTTCGGGTAGCGGCCGGGGCGTGCGCGCCGGGGCATCTCGGTGAGCTGACCCGGGTCGTGCCCTTCGAGATGATCGATGACGTGCTCGAAAGTACCGGACGGGTTCAGGCGCGGGTGCGGGTGCTGCCCGCGCGGGTGGTGGTCTACCTGCTGCTGGCCGCCGCGCTGTTCGCGGACCTGGGCTACACACAGGTGTGGGACAAACTGTGCGTCGGGCTCGGGGACCAGGGCGTGGCGCGGCCGTGCGCCAGTGCGCTGCGCCAAGCCCGCGTCCGCCTCGGGGCCGGGCCACTACGGGCCCTGTTCGCGCTGATCTGCGGGCCCGCGCCCACGCTCGCCCGCGGCGCGTGCACCTACCGGGGCCTTGTGACCTGCGCGATCGACGGCACGATCCTGTACGCCGCCGACAGCAGGGCCAATCTCGCGCGTTTCCCCAAGCATCGCAGCGTGCGCGGCGAGACCGGGTACCCCCAGGTGCGGCTGCTGGCGCTGGTCGCCTGCGGAACCCGGTCGGTGATCGGTGCGGTGTTCGGCACCGACAAAGTCGGGGAGACCACCTACGCCGAAGACCTGCTCGGCCACCTGCACGCGGGGATGCTGCTGCTGGCCGACCGCAACTTCGCCGCCCAGAAACTGATCGAGAAGATCGCCGAGACCCGTGCCGAGCTGCTGATCCGGGTCAAGGCCGCACGCAAGTTGCCCTCGATCGGCCGGCTGGCCGACGGCACGCATCTCGCGCGCGTCGGCGCGGTCACCGTCCGGGTGATCGACGCGGAGATCTGCGTGCGCACCCGCACCGGGCGCGCTACCGGTACCTACCGGTTGGTGACCACGCTCACCGACCCTCGGGAGTATCCGGCGCTCTCCCTCGTGCGCCTCTACCACGAGAGATGGGAAGTAGAGACCTGTTATGCGGAGATGAAGGACACGATATTGGGAGGGCGGGTGCTGCGGGCCAGAACACCCGACGGGGTCGAGCAGGAGCTCTACGCGCTGCTCACCGCCTACCAGTTGCTGCGTACCGTCATGACGGACGCCACCGACAGCGTGCCGGACACCGACCCGGACCGCGCGAGCTTCACCGTCGCGCTGCAGGCCGCCCGCGACCAGCTCATCCTCGCTCACGCCATCATCGCCGAAGAGGAGGCCGACCTGGTCGGAGCCATCGGCCGCCGCGTACTCCAGCGCCTCCAACCGGCACGCCGACAACGAATCAAACAACGGATCGTGAAACGGGCGCTGTCCAAGTACAACGCCCGAGGCCCGGCCATCGATCGAACCACCTACAAGAGCACATTCAGCATCACCGTGCTGGCCAGCCCCGATTGACACAGCCGACCAGCACCTAACTGAACAGCGTTGGTCCTAACCTTCCAATCGGGAAGGCGGCAGGTTGAGTGTCAGGTTCGAGTGATCGGACGCAAGTTGGCCGATCACACCGAGGTCGGCACGTGCCTTCTCGTGAAAAACGTTGATCAACTGGAAAGCGCGGACGTGGAGGTCCTGCCACTCCTGAAGCGTTACGTCGACCAACCCGCGGACACGCCAGTCGATAGCGGCGATAGCGCGATTCAACTCGTGCGCAGTACTTACGACGTCCGGGCCGCCCAGCATGACCAACTGCTCGAACATGAGCGCCCGCGACCGCTCAGCGTCTGTGAGCGCGAGCATCAACGCATCGTGACTGCGGTCTATCGCGCGCAGACCTTCCCTGACCTCATAGACAAGCACGCTCGCATAGACCACATCCCGCACCCGGGCGACGTACGCGACGTAGGTCTCAAGTTTTCGTTCATCCCACCGAGCGTTAAGGCTGCGGCGGTCCTTGCTCCGCTCGATCAGGAAGCCCGTCGCGTACGACGTAAGCGCGCCGAGCAGGACGCCGACGATCGTGATCGCCTGAGTTGCCAGATCCATCCGCCCACTCCGTCTATGCGCGCTTCCCGGCGCATCCTAGGCGACGTGTCAAAGGTCTGGTAAGCGCAGATGCCAATGCTAGGAGTGTAGAATCGGGTAGGAGGGTCGGGTTGCCCGGCCCTCCTCCCACACCACCGGACATGCGGGTCACGCATCCGGCGGTTCGTCATGCTGATCTCAATCTCTGCCAGGTCGGATTCAGCAGTTTCAAGCCCTGGTCGGCCCAGTAGGATTTGGGCAGCGCCCGGTCCAGGACGGGCGACTTCGCGACCCGCCAGTAGCCCTTGCTGCTGGCAGCCCATTCCCGCGCCAAGCGCTCCGGGATGCCCAGCTGGCGCAGGTTCCGGCGTTTGGCCGAGTAGCGCTTCCATTCCTTCCACCGGATCTGCCGCATCCTGCGGCGCAGCCACTTGTCCAACTCGGCGAACACCTTCGGAGTGTCCGCGAGCCGGAAATAGCCCATCCACCCGACGATGTAGCGGTTGATCGTCTCGATCCGTTCTTCCATCGCGATCGACCACCGCCGCGAGGTCAGTTGTTTGATTCGGAACTTCAGGCGCTTCAGCGCCTTGGGATCGACCCGGATCCTGGCCTTGCCGCCCCGGACGAAGTAGAAGCCGAACCCCAGCATCGTCATGACAGACGCCGGAACCACCCTCGACTTCTCCCGGTTCACCTTCAGATGGAGCCTGGCCTCGATCACCTTCGCGATCGAGGCCAGCACCCTGGTAGCGGCCCGTTTGCTGCGCACGAAGATGCGAATATCATCGGCGTAACGCACGAACCGCAGACCACGCCGCCACAACTCCCGATCCAGGTCATCGAGCATGATGTTCGACAGGACCGGAGAGAGCGGAGACCCTTGCGGGGTCCCCTCGCTGCTCGCCGACACAATCCCGCCGTCCATGATCCCGGCCTGAAGGAACCGGCGGATCAGCCGCAACAGCCTGCGATCATCGACCTTCCTAGCCACCCTGGCCATCAGCGCATCATGCTGAACCCGGTCGAAGAACCGGTCCAGATCAAGATCCACCACCCAGCGGTGACCCTCCTCGATCGCCCGCCGCGCCACCCGCACCGCCTGGTGCGCGGAACGGCCGGGACGAAACCCGAACGACGACCCGGAAAACCCCGGATCGAAGACCGGCACGAGAACCTGAGCTATCGCCTGCTGAACAAAACGATCCAGCACCCGGGGCACCCCGAGCATCCGCGAACCGCCCCCGGGCTTGGGAATCGTCACCCGGCGCACCGGCCACGGCCGAAATACCCCAGCGTCGAGTTCCTCCCGTACCTGCACCCAGTGCTCACGCAGCCACGGCCGCAGTTGCTCCGTAGTCATGCCGTCCACACCCGGGGCGCCCCGGTTGGCCTCGACTCGATTAAGCGCCGCCATCAGGTTGGCCAGCGACAGCATTCGCTGCCACAGACCCTCCTGATCGCGGTGAACGACCTCCCCAGCGGGCGCCGACCGATCGCTACGCTCTGCCGCGGTACTCAACGGACTGCACCGTCCCCTTCCACGCCAGGCCCGCGCTGCGCGGGATGGCTGCGATCACCGCGACCGGCACGAGCACCACCAGATCACCCGTTCCACATGACGTTCGGCCCTTCCCGGCCCACCACACACATCCCGGCCGGTACTACGACCTCTGCTGACTTCTGCCAGGTCAGCCCACACCTCTCAGCGCAAACCGTCGGCGCGGCGAGCACACAGCACAACCGACACCCCGACAGACCTCCCCAGGTAAGAACGATCACCATCCCTGTACCACCGCCACGTTTACGCCCCAGCCTTCTTGGTGGTCACGGGCTTCACCATCCGTTGCTGGCTCACCCGACCGGACCGCCTCATACGTGATTCGTGTCCCTCGGTGCACAGGTCCCGCCTCGGGCTTCCTCCAGACCCCGCCTCACGACGACGCCCCTGCCTCCGGCTCGGAGTCAGTACCACCTCTTCCTCCAGGGGACTCACACCCCCAAGCAACCGCCCATGCTGGGCGCACAACACGAGTGGCCCGGTCATCGACCGGGCCACGTTGGTTGCGTATCGAGGCTCAGCGCCGTGCATGTAGGTGTCACAAGTGTCACAACTCGCCTTTCGGGCTGGTCAGAGGGCCTATTTCGATTGTGACACTGCTCCGGGGGGGCTGTCACAAGTGTCACAACGGCGGCGGCGCGGGCGGCGAGCGGCACCCTACGCCAAGCGAGGGGTGCGGCGGCCTGCAACGAGATCGTTTGCCTGATGTGTGCCTGAAGGCCCCGGGCCGGGCGTGATTATGTGGCTGACCAGGCCGTTTGCTTGAAAGAGCCACCCGCTCCGGAGGCGGGTGCGCAGGTTCGAATCCTGCCGGGGGCACCAGCCAAAAGGCCCCTCACCAGCTACGGCGAGGGGCCTTTGGCATCAGATTCTGACATCAGCGCGGCGGGATCTTGTGACGTGGTGGCCGCAAAAGCGCATCCATGATCTTGATGGCTTCCCGCTTCGACTTCTCGACGACGTGCGTGTAGACGTTCATCGTGATGCCGATCTCCGAGTGCCTCATCAGCTCCATAAGAAGTCGAGGCTCAACGCCGGCATCGGCCATCAGCGTCGCGAAGCCGTGTCGCGCACCGTGTAGGCGGACCGTTCGATCACAGGCTGTGTGCTATTGAGTCCGTCGGAGGCGAGATTCCTCGACAACAATACCAAATACAGCAAATTAACTACACGCTAAGGCAAGAAGCAGGGGCGCGTAGGGGCGCTCCGGGTTGCAATGAGTAGCGTGCACTTGTGCCGACGCTACGCAATCCCGAAATAGGTATTTGGTCTCGAACTCGCGTAGCAGTATCCTGAGGCAGGTTGCGCCTATCAATGTGCTGCCCTCGCTGAAGGAGTCAAGTTTGTTTGAGATCTTTAAGAATAAGTCCGGCACATTTTGGACTGCCGTGGGATCGAGTGCCGCCGTTGTATCAGCAGTGGCCGCAGTAGTCGCCCTCACTTATAGTGGGTCAGGTAGTACCTCGACGCCACGGGCGACACAAACCACTCAACTCCCCGTCATCTCGAGTAGCACCGGACCCAGTGCGCCATTTACTGACAGCAGCCAACTAGCGAGCCCGAGCTTCCAAGATCTCCCAGCGGGGCGAATAATTAGCGTAGGATATAACAATCTTGCTGCCGACCTGGTTCTTGGCAATACTAGCGACGGCACAAAGGTGGTCGGATGGGGTGAAAACGACGAACTCAACGGACAGAAATGGAGTCGAGTTGGGACTGGCAGTTATACAATGGTCGAGCATGAGCGGCTATTTATCATTCGAAACTTTATGAAGGATTCAGAGGTAATGACTACAACAAGCGACACGGGCCAGCAAAATCCTGGGGTCTATATTTCAAGTTTCGCAGGAACTAAGTATCAATACTGGTGGTTCGAGTCGGACGGCAGCGGTAATTTCACGATCCACAATGATGGGTATATTGGCTGCCTTACCGCCCATCCTGTGTCCAACAATAATGCATATCAACTCACGATAGAGAACTGCACGAGTGGTAATTCGACCCAGTCTTGGGAATTGCCCACAGTATGGGGCCAAGGCTGACGCATTCTCAGGTTGCG
>NZ_DASYZI010000152.1:0-4381 GCF_035946395.1 Actinocrinis sp. | reverse complement strand
CAAACAGCCAATCAACCCCGCGAACGCGTGACGCACCAACCGCTCCCACGCCACCACCACATCCAACCGCCCACCCGCCGACAAATGCTCGAACGAAACAGCATCCAACACCCCCGCACTGGGAGGCGACTCGGCCAGCATTGCCGCCAGCGCGTCCGGATCAGAATGCGTAACAGCGGCCAACTCCATCGCGTCCATGGCGAGCCTCCCGGCGATATCAGTACAGGTGGATGGGCTTTTCCCCATGCCTCCATTCTATCGAAGGTGGCGAATATATGGTGCCGATCTCAGTAAGTCATATATTAGACTACACGTTCTGCCGCGCATCCTGAATGGACGTCTTGAATGCGTATCCTGATCCTGCTGAACATCAACGGCCCTTCTGTCGATCGCAGTGCGGCGATCGACAGAAGGGCCGTTCTTGGTCCTATCTTGGTCCTGCTCTTGGTTCTAGGTGCTGTTTTTGGCGGTTTTTGGCTGTGACGCTCCTAGCTGTGACGTCTTCGCTCTAGCTACGCTGGCTGCTATTCGGGTCGGACCATTGAGCGATGACTATGACACCGTCCATACGAACGTGATCGAGCCACTCACTCCCGATGCTGCTTTTCCAGTCACCGTGATCGTGCTGGTGCCGTGTGCCGTGCCGGTGCCGCTGATCACGCCGGACGGGCTGATCGAGAAGCCGGCCGGCAGGCCGGTCGCCGTGTATGTCAGGCCCGCCATCCCGCTCAGCGTCAGGCTGGCCGACACGCCGAGTCGGCTGGACATGCCGTACGGGTTGGCGATCGCGGCCTGCGGGCTGCCGAGGCCGTCGACCGTCGCGGCGTTGGCCGTGATAGTCGTCGGCACGGTCAGGTTCCCGGACAGCGGCAGGTTGCGCGACGAGTCGCCGACCAGGATCTGGTACGTCCCTGTCGTGGCCTGCCAGGTGCTGGACGTGGTGTCCCAGTGGGCGAGGTCGTGCGCCGCGACCGTGAACGTGACCGTCCCGGAGGCTCCCGGGTTCAGCGTGATCCGCTGGAAGCCCTTGAGCTGGTGCGGCGGCTCGCCGACCGACGCCGGGTCGTCAACGTACAGCTGGGCCACCTCGGTGCCAGCCTTGGTGCCGGTGTTCGTCACGGTCGCCGTCACCGTGGCCTGGTTGTTGTTCAGCGCCCCGACTTGCAGGTTGCTGAACGAGAAGGTGGTGTACGACAGGCCGAAGCCGAAGGGCCAGAGCGGCGCGAGGTTCTGCGAGTCGTACCAGCGGTAGCCGACCTTCAGTCCCTCCGAGTACTGCACCTGGTTGTTCGCCCCCGGCCACTGCGCGGCGGTGCTCGCCGGGACCTGCGAGAGCGACGTCGGGAACGTCACCGGCAGCTTGCCGGACGGGTTCACGTCGCCGAACAGCAACGCCGCGATCGCCGTGCCCCAGTTCTGCCCGTCGTAGAAGCCCTCGAACACGGCCTTGACCGAGTTCAGCCACGGCATCAGGATCGCGTCGTTGTCGTTGAGCACCACGATCGTGTTCGGGTTCGCCGCAGCGACCGCCGAGATCAGCGCGTCCTGGTTGTTCGGCAGGCTGATCGTCGAGGTGTCGCTGCCCTCGTTGCCGTAGTTGTCGCTGGCGAACACGATCGCCGCCGACGAACTCGCCGCGAGCGACGTGGCCGACGACTGGTTCGAACCGTCGTTGTAAGTCACCGTGACATTTGTTCCGGCGACCCGGTTCTGAATTCCCGTCAGCGGCCAGACCGTGCCGGGGCTGGTGACCGTGGCGCTGCCGCCGCCGATCGTCTGGGTGCCGGCGCCGCCGTCGACGCCGATCACGGCGATGGACGAGAGGCTGGAGGTGGACAACGGCAGGATCCCGCTGTTCTTCAGCAGCACCGTGCCCTCTTCGGCGCCCTGCAACGCGACCTTCGCGTGCGCGGACGTCGTGACGGTCGCGCTCGGCGAGCCGATCGGCGCGTGGTCGAACAGGCCGAATGCGAACATCTGGGTCAGCACCCGGGTGACCATGGTGTCGATCTGCGCGGTCGTCACCGTGCCGGCCGCCACGGCCTGGTTCAGGAAGTCCGCGTAGAAGTAGCCGTTCGGCATCTCCACGGTCATCCCGGCGTTCACCGACGGCACGGTCGAGTGCGCGGCGCCCCAGTCGGACGTCACGAAGCCGCCGAAGTTCGATTCCTGATAGAGCGGCACGTTGAGCACTGACGGGTTCTCGCACGCGTAGCTGCCGTTGATCGTCGAGTACGCGCACATGACCGACGCGGTGGCGCCCTGCGTGACCGAGTTCTGGAACGCGGGCAGGTAGATCTCGTTGAGCGTGCGCGCGTCCACGATCGCGTTGTCGGACGGCGCGTTGCGGTTGGTCTCCTGGTTGTAGACCGCGGCGTGCTTCACCTGCGCCATGACGCCCTGGCTCTGCACACCCTTCACGTCCGCGACGGCCATCTGTGAAGCGAGGTACGGGTCCTCGCTGAACGTCTCGAACGCCCGGCCCCAGCGCGGGTCACGGATGATGTTGACGGTCGGCCCGAGGTCCACGTTGGCGCCCTTGGCCAGGAACTCCGCGCCGATCGCGGAGCCGTACTGCTGCTCCAGCGCGGTGTCGAAGGTCGCCGCCTCGGTGATCGGCGCGGGCATCTGCGTCACGCCGCCCATGCCGTCGCCGACGCCGGCCGGACCGTCCTGGAAGCCCATCGCCGGAATGCACAGCGCCGGAATCGCGGCCATGTCGCCGATGTACGGCGAGGACGCCCCGGTGCCGTGCAGCATGGAGATCTTCTGCGCCAGGGTCATCTGCGCCAGCAGTTGCGATACCCGGGTGGCGATCGGCGCGGTCGAGTTGATCCACGTGCAGTTGCCGGGGGCCGGAGAGGTCGACGACGGCGGGGGCGGCGGCGGGCTCGCGTCGCCGATCGTGTTGACCGTCACCTCCCAGAGCGAGTAGCCGTACTGGGTCGCGCGCGCGGTGCCGTACATGCGCAGGTAGCGGCCGGTGCCGGACACGTTCAGCGTTTGCGTTCCGCCGGTACCCGTGGTGGTCGAGTAGATCGACGTCCAGTTCGCCGCGTCGTTGGAGATCTGGATCTGGAACGCGGTGGCGTACGCGGCCTCCCAAGTCAGCGCCACACGGCAGATCGGCAGCGCGACGCCGAGGTCGACCTGCACCCACTGCGGGTCGCTGAACGCGGAGGACCAGCGGGTCTGGGTGTTGCCGTCGAAGGCGTTGGCCGGGCCGAGCGTGGAGTTCTCCACCGACGACGACGTGGCGGGCTGGCCGAGTGCTTCATCCACCGCGCCGCAGGAACCCGTCGGACTGCTGCTCGGACTGGCGCTGGCACTGGGGCTGGGACTGCCGCTGCTGCCGCCGATGGTGCCGTAGACCTGGAACTCCCAGAGCGAGTAACCCCACTGCGTGGCGCGTGTGGTGCCGTACATGCGCACGTAGCGGCCGGTGCCGGTGATGTTCAGGGTCTGCGTTCCGCCGGTGCCGGTCGTGGTCGAGTAGATGCTCGTCCACGTCGCGTTGTCGTTGGAGGTCTGGATCTGGAACGCGGTGGCGTAGGCGGCCTCCCACTGGAGGATGACCTGGCTGATCGACGCGGTCGACCCGAGATCGACCTCAAGCCACTGCGGGTCCGAGAACGCGGACGACCACCGCGTTCCGGTGTTCCCATCCGTCGCGTTGGCCGGCGGGAACGAGGCGTTCTCCACGGACGAGGCCGTCGTGGGCTTGCCCTGCGACAGCAGAGTCGGGGCGGCGTGCGCTGCCGTGCTGGTCGCGACGAGCGCGTACGCGGCAAGGCCGAGTGCTGTGGTCGTGGCCGTGACGGCCCGGATCCAGCGTTGTAGGGGTCTCCGATGCGTTGACGCGGCGGAGGAGCGTGCCTTCATTGGCTTCTCCAGCATGAATGTGGGCGGGTACCGCTTTGGAGAGCGCTCTCCCGGGTGCGATGGTCGCGTCGGCTTCCGGAGGTGTCAAGGGCTCCGGACCCGGCCGGTGTTGCGGAACCGAGCTGGCCAGAGGCTTTTTGTTCAGAACTCGAATCCGCGCGGCGTGGTCGCTGTCACGACTCTGTCTCGCCCACTGGGACAGTGAAGATCGTCGGCCCGCGCCCGCTGAGGCGTGTGCCCGTCACGCCCCGCGCTTGACCGCTTCGGACAGCCGCGTCGCGGCCTCGACGACCGCCTCGCCGTGCAGTCGGCCGGGCTGCCGGGTCAGCCGCTCGATCGGGCCGGAGACGGAGACCGCCGCGATCACCCGGTTGTTCGGGCCGCGCACCGGCGCCGACACCGACGCGACACCCATCTCCCGCTCCGCCACCGACTGTGCCCACCCGCGGCGCCGCACGCCGGCCAGCGTCGTCGCCGTGTAACGCGCGCCCTGAAGGCC
>NZ_DASYZI010000151.1:0-4803 GCF_035946395.1 Actinocrinis sp. | reverse complement strand
CTCGGCGGTCCAGGACACGTTCGCGGCGCTGCTGAGCGGCGGCACGCTGCTGCCGATCGACCTGAAGGCGATCGGTGTCGCAGGGCTCATCGACTGGATGCGCACGACGCGCGTCTCCGTCTACCACTCCACGCTGCCGATATTCCGCAACCTGACCCGCGCGATGCGTGATCAGGGCACTGAACTGCCTGATGTACGCGTGCTGGCCCTCGGCGGCGACCACATCCACCAGGCCGACCTGGAGGCCTACCACCGCGGGTTCTCCGATGACTGCCTGCTCGCCAGCGCCTACGGATCGACCGAGTGTTCCTGCGCGCTGCTGATGGTCGCCGACAAGTCCTACCGGCCGCCCGGCGCCGTGCTGCCACTGGGGCAACCGGTGCACGCCACGGCCGTGCGTCTGCTGGACGAGACCGGCGCGGTGGTGGACGGGCCCGGCGACGGCGAGATCGTCGTGTACAGCGAACACCTCGCCGAGGGCCGGGCGCCGGTCTCCGGCGATCCGGCCAGCCATCGCACCGGCGACCTTGCCCGGCGGCGCGCGGACGGCACGCTCGAACTGCTCGGCCGCCGTGACTTCCAGGTCAAGATCTCCGGCATCCGGGTCGACGTCACAGAGGTCGAAGACCGCCTGAAGCGCGGCGCGAACGTTGATGACGCCGTCGTCGCGGCGCACGAGGACGAGTCCGGCGGGCGGCGGCTGGTCGCCTACGTCGTGCCCGCGCGCGGGTCGGTCCCTTCCGTCGACGAACTGCGCGCCGAGGCGCGCCGATATCTGCCCGACCACGCGGTGCCGACCGCGTACGTGTTCATGGACGCGCTTCCGCTCACCGTCAACAACAAGATCGACCGGGCGAACCTGCCACCCCCCTCGCGCGAGCGCCCGCGCCTGGCGACCGCGTTCGCCGGTCCCGGCAACGCGTTGGAGCGCACGATCGTCGCGGCGTGGAGCGAGGTGCTGGGACTCGACGAGGTCGGCCTGGACGACAACTTTTTCGACCTTGGCGGCACCTCGCTGCGGCTGACGGCGGTTCACGCGCTACTGCGCTCCGCGTTCGACCGGCCAGTGCGCATGGTCGACCTCTACGCGGCGCCGACGATACGTGCACTCGCCGAACTAGTCGGCGGTCGGCGTGATGCCGGGACCGGGTCCGGGCGTCCCACCGCAGCTCGTCCTAACACAACTCGCGCCGCCGCCGATCGTGGTGCCCGCAGACGATCGGCCCGCACCGTTGCCGCAGGAACCAGCGCCATAGGTATAGGTATCAGCGCCGCAGACACTGGCCCGGGCGCCGCAAGCACTAGCCCCAGCGCCGCAGGCATCAGCACAGCGGGCGCCGACCGCGTTCCGGAAGGGGAGAACGAGCGATGAGCGAGCAGGCGGCCGACGCCCGGGTGGCCGTGGTGGGACTGGCCTGCCGGTTTCCCGGGGCCGGCGACCACGCCGAGTTCTGGGCGAACCTTACCGGCGGGGTGGAGTCGCTGCGCACGCTGCGTGATGACGCGCTGCTGGCGGCCGGCGTGCCGCTGGAGAGCGTCAACGACTCCGACTACATCAAGCGGGCGGCCGTCATCGACGGCGCGGACCGGTTCGACGCGTCCTTCTTTTATCTCAGCGCGCGCGACGCGGAGCGGATGGATCCGCAGATGCGCGTCTTTCTCCAGCAGGCCTGGTCCGCGCTCGAACACAGCGGCTACAACTCGGAGAGCTACGAAGGCGCCATCGGGGTATTCGCTGGCGCGCTCGGCAACACCTACGCGCTGAACAACCTGCTGACCAGTGAGCGCGTCTACGTCGGCTCGCTGTCCCGTCTCGGCGCGGACGAGTCCGCCCGGATGGGCAACGACAGCAACTATCTGACAACCCGCACCTCGTACCACCTGAACCTGACCGGCCCGAGCATTGCGGTGCAGACCGCGTGCTCGACCGCGCTGGTGGCCGTTCATCTGGCGGCGCAGAGCCTGCTGGCGCAGGAGTGCGACATGGCGCTGGCCGGGGGAGTGTCCATTCGCTTCCCGCAGGAGGCCGGTTACCTGCACGAGCCCGACGGCATCCTGTCCCGCGCCGGGCACTGCCGGCCCTTCGACGCCGAGGCCGACGGCACGGTGTTCGGGAACGGCGCCGGTGTCGTCGTGCTCAAGCGGTTTGAGGACGCGCTCGCGGACGGGGACGAGATCTGGGCCGTGCTGCTGGGCTCCGCGGTGGCCAACGACGGCTCGGCGCGCGCGGGCTTCTCCGCTCCGGGCGTGGGCGGCCAGGCGTCTGCCGCGAGTGAGGCGCTGGCGGTGGCCGGGGTGGACCGCTCGTCGGTCGGGTACGTCGAGGCGCACGGCACCGGCACGCGCATGGGCGATCCGATCGAGTTCACCGCGCTCAGCGAGGCCTACGGTGGCCGTGAGGAGCAGCCCTGTGCGCTTGGGTCGGTGAAGGGCAACATCGGTCACATCAGCGTCGCCGCGGGTATCGCGGGGCTGATCAAGTCGGTCCTGATGCTGCGCCACCGGCAGTTGGTGCCGACGGTGAACTTCGAGAAGTGGAATCCGGAGTGCGACGCGGCAGCGGGCCGCTTCTGGATCCCGACGGCGAGCGCCGCGTGGGAACCGGGGCCGGACGGCGGACCGCTGCGCTGCGGCGTGCACTCGGTCGGCATGGGGGGCACCACCGCGCACGTGATCCTGGAGGAGGCGCCGGTCCCGGCGCCGTCGGGCCCGTCGCGAACGATCGCGCTGCTGCCGGTGTCCGGCAAGTCGCCGGCCGCGCTGGCCGAAGCGCGCCAGTCGCTTGCCGCGCATCTGCGGGAGTACGAGCCGGAAGACACCGCGTTCTTGGCCGATGCGGCGTTCACGCTCGCGACCGGCCGACGCATGTTCAACTACCGGGCCGCCGTACTGTCCACCGGTCCGCAGACCGCGGCCGACGCACTGACGACCGGCGATCCGCTGTCAGTGCACGTCGACTCCGGCGAGCCGCGCGACCGGCCGGTGGCGTTCATGTTCCCCGGGCAGGGCGCGCAATACCCAGGTATGACAGAAGCCTGCTACCGGGGTGAGCCGGTGTTCCGGGACGCGGTCGACGAGTGCGCGCGGCTGCTCGAACCGGAGCTCGGCGCGGACCTGCGCGACGCGCTTTACCCCGCGTTGCGCGGATACCAGGGCCCTGCGCTGGATCTCGGTCAGACCCGGCTGACCCAGCCGGCCATGTTTGTGGTCGACTACGCCCTGGCGCGGCTGTGGGAGAGCTGGGGCGTGCGGCCGTCCGCCATGATCGGGCACAGCGTCGGCGAGTACGTCGCGGCGGCGCTGGCCGGAGTGATGACGCTGCCCGACGCGCTGCGGGTGATCGCCGCGCGCGGCCGGCTGGTGCAGGAAGCGCCGCCCGGCTCGATGATCGCGGTGACTCTCGGCCCCGACGAACTCGAACCGTACCTCGCCGGCGGCGGCCTCGCCGTGGCGGCGGTCAACGAACCGTCCTCGTGCACTGTCTCAGGACCCGCAGACGAGATCAGGGCACTGGTGCGGCGCCTCGCGCAGGACGCGATACCGAACCGCCGGGTGGCCACTTCGCACGCCTTCCACTCGGCGATGATGGAACCGGCCGCCGCCCAACTGGCCGATCTGCTCGCCACGGTTCCGTTGCGCCGCCCCGAGCGGCCGTTCCTGTCCAACGTGACCGGTACGTGGATCCGCGACGACGAGGCCACCGACCCGCACTACTGGGCCGGGCACCTGCGCCGGACCGTGCGCTTCGCCGACGGGATCGCCACGCTGCTGGCCGACGGCGACTACCTGTTCCTGGAGGTCGGCCCCGGCCAGACGCTGGCCTCGTACACCCGGCGGCACCCCGACCGGGAGACCGGCGTGCCGGTGCACGCCTCGCTGGGCCGCACCCGCGAGCCCGGCGCAGAGTACGCCGCGTTGCTCTCGTGCCTCGGCCGGATGTGGGCTTCCGGCCAGCCGCTGGACTGGTCGCTGTTCTACGCCGGGCAGCGCCGCCGGCACGTGCCGCTGCCGACCTATCCGTTCGAGGGCAAGTCGTACTGGGTCGAGCCCGGCGCGGCAGGCATCGCCGGCTCGGGTCCGGCCGCGGCAGGCAAGCTCCCGCTGGAGGACTGGTTCTCCATCCCGGTATGGAAGCAGTCGTACGGTTCGCCCCTCGGCGAGCCGGCCGCCGCGGACGGCGGACCGGTGCTCGTGTTCGAAGACAGTGGCGCTGACGATGGCGGCTACGGCGTCGCCGACTGGCTCGTCGGTGATGGTCCAGCACTGCGGGTGACTCCCGGTGACGCGTTCGAACGTCACGCCGACGGACACTGGAACGTGCGTCCGGAGAACGCCGCAGACTACGAACTGCTCGTGCGGGATCTGCTGGCCCTCGGCCCGTTCCCGGGACGCGTCGTGCACTGTTGGTCGGCCGCGGCCCCGCCGAGCCGTGATGTCGCAGGGTTCGAGCAGGCGCAGCGGCACGGCCTCTACAGCCTGATCGGCCTGGTCAAGGCGCTCAGCGAGCATGGCGTCACCGACCCGGTGCAGATCGACGTGATCAGCGCGGGTGCGTACGCCGTCACCGAGGCCGACCCGGAACCGGCCAGCGAGCGGGTCACCCTCGCCGTCGCCGCGAAGGTGATCTCGCAGGAGCACGGCAACATCCGGGCGCGGCACGTGGACATCCCGGCCGACCCGGACGACAGGGTTCTGACGCTGCTCGCCGACGAACTGGCCGCGCCGCACGTCGGCGAGGTCGCGGTGGCGCTGCGCGGGCGCACCCGCTGGGTCGCCGGCATGGAGCGGTTGCCGCTGCGCGAG
>NZ_DASYZI010000150.1:0-2264 GCF_035946395.1 Actinocrinis sp. | reverse complement strand
GGCGGGTTCAGTGGGTCGTCGCCGTGTTGTGGAACGCGTCCGGGACCAGCCAATGACCGCCGAGGACCACCGAGCCCAGCGTGACCACGACGAACACGAACACCCACAGGCCCGCGGGCAGCCTGGTCAGCTTGCCGAGCTGGTCGGCGTCCGAGTTCGGCGCCTTGCCGCCGCGCCGCTGCCACTGGAGTTCGAAGACCGGGCGGACCCCGCCGAGCAGCAGGAACCACACCGCCAGATACGCGAAGGCCGCCTGCACGCGCGCGTCGGCGTACCAGGACACGACGAAGGCCAGCACGCCGGTGGCCAGCACCGACAGCAGGCCGAAGAAGTTGCGCAGCATCAGCAGCATGAGCGCCAGCAGGCCGACGCAACCCCACAGCAGCGCCGTGATGTGGCCCCGCCCCAGCAGCGCCGCGCCGCCGAGCCCGAACAGCGAGGGAGCCACGTAACCGCACGCGGCGGTCAGCACCATGCCGAAGCCGTACGGCTTGCCGTAGGACACCGTGATGCCCGAGGTGTCCGCGTGTAGTCGAATCCCGCTGAGTCTGCGGCCGGTGATCAGGGCCGCTATCGCGTGGCCGCCCTCGTGCGCGATCGTCACCGCGTTGCGGGCGACCCGCCAGGCTGGCCGATAGGAGACGGTCGCCAGCGCCACGGATCCGGCGGTGAGCACCAGCCACCTCGGCTGGATCGGTTGAGCGATCGTTATCTCTCGCCACAATTCGCTTAGATTCGACACGGCCATGCCGGAAAGGATGCTAGATCCGATAGGGTCCGGTCCAGCCGCCGTCCTGCACTGTGTAGTAGATCGGTGGCGCGGCGAACTCGGCGAGTACGAACACGTCGAGCAGGTTCGCCCGCGCACGGTACCCGGTGGCGAGCGCCGCGCCGGGTGGCAGGCCCACTCCGTTGGGCACGATCCCGACCGACCAGCCGCCGTCCCGTTCGTGCGCGTACTGCCGCAACCGGCCGTCCGCGTCCACGACGAAGACGAGCAGTTGCTGCCCGCCGTTCTGATAGCCGGTGGCCAGAGCGCCGGGGGAGTGCAGGCCGCCGCCGGGCAGGATCTGCGCGTCCCAGCCGAAGCGCTCCCGCCGGAACGCCCGCAGCCGGCCGTTCGCGTCCACGGTGAAGACCGTCAGGCCGCCCTCGCCGCCCGGGTAGCCGGTGGCCAGCGGCGCGCCCGGCGGCAGTTCGAAACTCTGGGCCAGCCGCGCCGTCGGCGACTCGACCTGCCACTCGCCGTCCGCGGTCTCGGTCACCGCCTGCAATTCGCCCTCGCGGTCGATGGCGAAGACGGAAAGTTGCGCACCGCCGTTCTGATAGCCGGTCACCATGTTCGCCCCGTGCGGCAGCGGCGTGTCGAGCACTATCCGGTGCCCGCGCCACCGGCCGTCATCGGTGCCCTGGAACACCAGCGGCTCACCGGTGCGCCCCGCCACGAAGACGTCGAGTACCGTGCCGCCACTCTGGTAACCCGTGGCCAGGCACGCACCAGGCGGTATGCCGATCGCCTCAGGCACGACGTCGGCCTGCCACGCACGCTCACCGGGTGTGAGGTAGATGCGAAGCATCCCGTCCCGGTCGACGGCGAATACGTCGAGTTGCGAGCCCCGGGACTGGTAGGCGGTCGTCAGCGCGCCGGCAGGGTGCAGATCGGTGCCGAAGGGCAAGCCGTCTGCTTGGGGGAGCCCGACGCGCGCCCAACCCGAGCCGTTCTGCGCGGCGCAGCGCAACACGCCGTCGGCGTCGATGTAGAAGATGTGCAGCCGATCGGGCGCATGGCGAACCGCAGTCGCAAGCTGCCCCCCGACGCGGCTCACGAGCGCTCCCTCCCTCCATCCGCTCTGCACATTTCCGAAGTGGGTCCATGGTGAGACATGGCGGCGTCGAACGGTACGCTTTTCGTAAAGTTTTCATGTTGCGGTCGTATGAAGTGCCGCTTTGATCTTGACGCGGTGCGGCCGAGCGGGTTAGCGGCCGGAAAGTATGCGGGTCTCCTGCCCGGCTCAGTGGGCCGTTTCGAGCCATAATGATCCGATGTACTCCGTCGATCCGACGCGCCGCTTCCTGTTCTGGGCCACCTTTCTCGGCGGCGATCCGGATCGGCGGGTCCGGGTCGCGTTCGATCTCGACGGGCACGGCCACGGCTTCTATTTCCGGCACGAGGGCGACCAGCCGGTCAGCTTGTTGCGGTACGACCGCTGGGGCCAGCCCGCGGCGCCGTGGAACTCCGGACTGCCGCGCGGCGCGGTGCTGCG
>NZ_DASYZI010000149.1:0-6304 GCF_035946395.1 Actinocrinis sp. | reverse complement strand
CACCGGGTGCTCGGTGATGACCTCCTCGAGCACGTCCCACACCACCGACTTGGCGCGCTCCACCATCCGCTTGGCGGACTTGATGTTCTGCGCGTGGCTGAGGTCGACCAGCCGCTTCATCACGAACGGCTTGAACAGCTCAACCGCCATCTCCTTGGGCAGGCCGCACTGGTGCAGCTTGAGCTGCGGGCCGACCACGATGACCGAACGGGCCGAGTAGTCGACGCGCTTGCCCAGCAGGTTCTGCCGGAAGCGGCCCTGCTTGCCCTTGAGCATGTCGGACAGGGACTTCAGCGGCCGGTTGCCGGGGCCGGTGACCGGGCGTCCGCGGCGGCCGTTGTCGAACAGCGCGTCCACGGCCTCCTGGAGCATCCGCTTCTCGTTGTTCACGATGATCTCGGGCGCGCCGAGGTCGAGCAGGCGCTTCAGGCGGTTGTTGCGGTTGATGACCCGGCGGTACAGGTCGTTCAGGTCGGACGTGGCGAACCGGCCGCCGTCGAGCTGCACCATCGGGCGCAGGTCCGGCGGGATGACCGGGACGCAGTCCAGCACCATGCCGTTGGGCGAGTTGTTGGTCTGAAGGAACGCCGAGACGACCTTGAGCCGCTTGAGCGCCCGGGTCTTCTTCTGGCCCTTGCCGGTACGGATCACCTCGCGCAGCGACTCGGCCTCGGCCTCCAGGTCGAAGGTCTCCAGCCGCTTTTGCAGCGCCGCGGCGCCCATCCCGCCCGAGAAGTACAGCCCGAAGCGGTCCCGCATCTCCCGGTACAGGATCTCGTCGCCCTCCAGGTCCTGGACCTTGAGGTTCTTGAACCGGGCCCAGACCTCGTCGAGCCGGTCGAGCTCACGCTGCGCCCGGTCGCGGATCTGCTTCATCTCCCGCTCGCCCGACTCGCGCACCTTGCGGCGCTGGTCGGCCTTGGCGCCCTCGGCCTCAAGCGCCGCGAGGTCCTCTTCGAGCTTCTTCTGCCGGGCTTCGAGCTCCGCGTCGCGCCGCTGCTCAAGCTGCTGGCGCTCCACCGAGATCTTGGCTTCGAGCGACGGCAGGTCACGGGTGCGCCGCTCGTCGTCCACCCAGGTGATCATGTAGGCGGCGAAGTAGATGACCTTCTCCAGGTCCTTCGGCGCCAGGTCCAGCAGGTAGCCGAGGCGGGACGGGACGCCCTTGAAGTACCAGATGTGCGTCACCGGCGCGGCCAGCTCGATGTGGCCCATCCGCTCGCGGCGCACCTTGGCGCGGGTCACCTCGACCCCGCAGCGCTCGCAGATGATGCCCTTGAAGCGGACCCGCTTGTACTTGCCGCAGTAGCACTCCCAGTCACGAGTCGGTCCGAAGATCTTCTCGCAGAACAGGCCGTCCTTCTCCGGCTTGAGAGTGCGGTAGTTGATGGTCTCGGGCTTCTTGACCTCGCCGTAGGACCACTGGCGGATGTCCTCGGCGGTCGCGAGGCCGATGCGGAGCTCGTCGAAGAAGTTGACGTCAAGCACGTGTGTCAATCCTTATGGTTCGTACCGCGGCGAGGGGGAAGTCCCGCAGCGGCGAAATGAATCCATGTCCCGGGAGCAGGGGCCGCCGGACCGGGCCGATTCCCCCTCGGGATCCGGCCCGGCGGCCGACGCTCAGACTTCTTCGACGCTGCTCGGCTCGCGCCGGGACAGGTCGATACCCAGCTCCTCCGCGGCCCGGAAGACGTCCTCGTCCGTGTCGCGCAGCTCGATGTTGTTGCCGTCCGAGGACAGCACCTCGACGTTCAGGCAGAGCGACTGCATCTCCTTGATGAGCACCTTGAACGACTCGGGGATGCCCGGTTCGGGGATGTTCTCGCCCTTGACGATGGCCTCGTAGACCTTCACGCGGCCGAGCACGTCGTCGGACTTGATGGTCAGCAGCTCCTGCAACGCGTAGGCCGCGCCGTAGGCTTCGAGCGCCCACACCTCCATCTCGCCGAACCGCTGGCCGCCGAACTGGGCCTTACCGCCCAGCGGCTGCTGCGTGATCATCGAGTAGGGGCCGGTCGAGCGGGCGTGCAGCTTGTCGTCCACCAGGTGGTGCAGCTTGAGGATGTACATGTAGCCGACCGCGATCGGGTACGGGAACGGCTCGCCGGAGCGCCCGTCGAACATGCGCGCCTTGCCGGAGCTGCCGACCATCTGCACGCCGTCCCGGTTCGGCAGGGTGCTGCCGAGCAGTCCGGTGATCTCGTCCTCGCGGGCGCCGTCGAAGACCGGGGTGGCCACGTTGGTGCCCGGCTCCGACTCGTCCGCGCCGATCGCCCGCAGCTGGTCCTTCCACGGCTCGTCGTTGCCCTCGACCTTCCAGCCGGTCTTGGCCACCCACCCGAGGTGGGTCTCCATGACCTGGCCGGGGTTCATCCGGGACGGCACGCCGAGCGGGTTGAGGATGATGTCGACGGGGGTGCCGTCCTCCAGGAACGGCATGTCCTCCTGCGGCAGGATCTTGGCGATGACGCCCTTGTTGCCGTGCCGGCCGGCCAGCTTGTCGCCGTGGGTGATCTTGCGCTTCTGCGCCACGTACACCCGGACCAGCTGGTTGACGCCCGGCGGCAGCTCGTCGCCCTCGTCCCGGTCGAAGATGCGAACGCCGATGACCTTGCCCTCTTCGCCGTGCGGCACCTTGAGGGAGGTGTCCCGGACCTCGCGGGCCTTCTCGCCGAAGATCGCGCGCAGCAGCCGCTCCTCCGGGGTCAGCTCGGTCTCGCCCTTTGGCGTGACCTTGCCGACCAGGATGTCGCCGGGCACCACGTCCGCGCCGATCCGGATGATGCCGCGGTCGTCGAGGTCCGCGAGCACCTCCTCGGAGACGTTCGGGATGTCCCGGGTGATCTCCTCCGGGCCCAGCTTGGTGTCACGGGCGTCGACCTCGTGCTCCTCGATGTGGATCGAGGACAGGACGTCGTCCTGCACCAGCCGCTGGGAGAGGATGATCGCGTCCTCGTAGTTGTGGCCCTCCCACGGCATGAACGCCACCAGCAGGTTCTTGCCGAGCGCCATCTCGCCGCGCTGGGTGCACGGCCCGTCGGCCAGCACCTGGCCGACCTCGACCCGGGCGCCCTCGTCCACGATCACCTTCTGGTTGAAGGAGGTGCCCTGGTTCGAGCGCTGGAACTTGGCGACCCGGTAGGTGGTCTGCGTGCCGTCGTCGTTGGCGGTGGTGACGTAGTCGGCGGTGACCTCGGTGACCACGCCGGCCTTCTGCGCGGCGACCACGTCGGCGGCGTCCACCGCGGCGCGATACTCCATGCCGGTGCCGACCAGCGGGGACTCGCTGCGCAGCAGCGGCACCGCCTGGCGCATCATGTTCGCGCCCATCAGCGCCCGGTTGGCGTCGTCGTGCTCAAGGAACGGGATCATCGCGGTCGCCACGGACACCATCTGCCGCGGCGAGACGTCCATGTAGTCCACGTCGGTCGGCGGGATGTAGTCGACCTCGCCGCCGCGACGGCGCACCAGCACGCGGTCCTCGACGAAGGTGCCGTCGTTGGTGATCGGGGAGTTCGCCTGCGCGATGACGAAGCGGTCCTCCTCGTCGGCAGTCAGGTAGTCGACGTCGTCGGTGACCCGGCCGTTCTCCACCTTGCGGTACGGGGTCTCCACGAAGCCGAACGCGTTGATCCGCCCGTACGAGGCCAGCGAGCCGATCAGGCCGATGTTCGGGCCTTCCGGCGTCTCGATCGGGCACATCCGGCCGTAGTGCGAGGGGTGCACGTCGCGCACCTCGAAGCCGGCCCGCTCGCGGGACAGACCGCCGGGGCCGAGCGCGTTGAGGCGCCGCTTGTGCGTGAGGCCGGAGAGCGGGTTGGTCTGGTCCATGAACTGGGACAGCTGGCTGGTGCCGAAGAACTCCTTGATGGAGGCGACGACCGGCCGGATGTTGATCAGGGTCTGCGGCGTGATCGCCTCGACGTCCTGGGTGGTCATCCGCTCGCGCACGACCCGCTCCATGCGGGCCAGGCCGGTGCGGACCTGGTTCTGGATCAGCTCGCCGACCGTGCGCAGGCGTCGGTTGCCGAAGTGGTCGATGTCGTCCACCTCGACCACGACGATCGGCGCGCCCTCGCGGGCCGGGGCCATCTCGGTCTCGCCGGCGTGCAGCTTCACCATGTAGCGGATGGCGGCGACGATGTCGTCGACCGTCATCACGCCCTGGTCGAGCCCCTGGTCGAGGCCGAGCTTCTTGTTGATCTTGTAGCGGCCGACCTTAGCCAGGTCGTAGCGCTTGTGGTTGAAGTACAGGTTCTCCAGCAGGTTCTGCGCGGCCTCGCGGGTCGGCGGCTCGCCCGGGCGCAGCTTGCGGTAGATGTCCAGCAGCGCGTCGTCCTGGGTGGCGGTGTGGTCCTTCTCCAGGGTCAGCCGCATGGACTCGTACTCGCCGAACTCCTCCAGGATCTTCGCGTCGTCCCAGCCGAGCGCCTTGAGCAGCACGGTGACGTTCTGCTTGCGCTTACGGTCGATGCGCACCCCGACGGTGTCGCGCTTGTCGATCTCCAGCTCCAGCCAGGCGCCCCGGGACGGGATCACCTTGGCGTTGAAGACGTCCTTGTCGCTGGTCTTGTCGACCGAGCGTTCGAAGTACACGCCGGGCGAGCGGACCAGCTGCGAGACGACCACGCGCTCGGTGCCGTTGATGATGAAGGTGCCCTTGTTGGTCATGAGCGGGAAGTCGCCCATGAACACCGTCTGGGACTTGATCTCGCCGGTCTCGTTGTTGGTGAACTCGGCGGTGACGAACAGCGGCGCGGCGTAGGTGAAGTCGCGCTCCTTGCACTCGTCGATCGAGTACTTGGCCGGCTCGAAGCGGTGGTCGCGGAAAGTGAGCGACATGGAGCCGGAGAAGTCCTCGATCGGCGAGATCTCCTCGAAGATCTCCTCAAGGCCGGAGGTGGTCGGCACGTCGAGGCCCTGGGCCTGGGCGGCGGCGATCCGGTCCTTCCAGATCTGGTTCCCGACCAGCCAGTCGAAACTCTCGGTCTGGAGGGCGAGGAGGTTGGGAACCTCTAGCGGTTCGCGGATCTTGGCGAAGGAGACCCTGCGGGGGGCTGTGCTGGAAGCGTTCTGGTTGTTACCGTTCACGGCGTTGCGCGAGGCGACGGTGGCCAAGGTGACGGGGTCCTTCCGAGGGCTCGGACTCACTGCGCGCCGCCGACGGGTCGCTCGCTACCCCGCTGAGCTGGCGCTCCGGGCTCTCGGACGGTCCGATGGAGGAGTGACCGGCCGATTCCGGAGCGTGCGGGGAGGATAGAAGGCAGCGCAAACGAGCAGTGTAGCCTAAAGGCCAACTGCTGTCGAGCCCGGACCCTCGCCGGTCGTCTCGACTCCACGTCGTCCCAGGTCAGCGGCTAGCAGGCTGTCCCGGGGCGCTCCTCAGCACCCCGGAAGCCGCCTTTGTGCGCCTCCAGCGGAACCCTCGACCCGCCCGCACACGGGGAGAAACTACCCCTCACCGCCGACAAGTAACTCGAACACGAGTCCTTGTACCGGTCCGATTTCAGTCCGCCGACCGGACCTAAGACTTTGCGCCGCCTTGGCAGTCCGTCGCGGTGAACCAGACGTCCGAAGAATCGCGCGCCCAGGGCTTTTCGTCAAGAGTTACCGCCCGTCAGGAGTGTCTACCCGCCGGTCAGCGGCCGACCTGCATGATCGCCGCGTCCGAACGCCTTGCGCAGCTTCACTCCTGACGGTGAATAAGTTGCCTCTTTCGGGTGCACAGCGCCATCAGTGTATGGAAACGATGCGCGACGCGGAGCAAGGGGGCGCGCGAGAACGCAGTGGGGGCGTGACCCTGATAGGCCACGCCCCCACTGAGATGGTGCATGAGCTCGGCGGATGCGCTCTTCGAGCCCGCCAAGCGGTTGACGTACTACTTGACGGTGACGCCCGCGCCGACATCCTTGAGGGCCGCGGCGGCCTTCTCGGCGGTCTCCTTGTTGACCTTCTCCAGCAGGACCTTCGGCGCGCCGTCCACGACGTCCTTGGCCTCCTTCAGACCCAGCGAGGTCAGCTCGCGCACGACCTTGATGACCTGGATCTTCTTGTCGCCGGCGCCGGTGAGGATGACGTCGAACTCGTCCTTCTCCTCCGGGGCCTCGGCGGCGGCAGCGCCACCGGCAACGACGGCCACGGCGGCCGGGGCGGCGGCGGTGACGTCGAACTTCTCCTCGAAGGCCTTCACGAACTCGGAGAGCTCGATGAGGGTCATCTCCTCGAACTGCGCGAGCAGGTCGTCCTGGCTGAGCTTCGCCATGATCTTGGCGTCCTTCCACTAAGTCGGCTGGTGCCGGATGTA
>NZ_DASYZI010000148.1:0-33332 GCF_035946395.1 Actinocrinis sp. | reverse complement strand
AGTACTGGCCGCCGAGTTCGGCGTATGGCTGGTCGCGGGTGAACATGTGCCAGACCGAGACCAGGATGGTGTGTTCCAGGGCGACCAGGGCGCGTTTCTTGCCGCGCCGGGCGATCAGGCGTTTGTAGCGGGCCGCGAGATAGGTGTTTTTGGTGCGGGAGGCCGAGACGGCGGCCTGGCCGAGGGCGGCCTTGAGCCAGGGGTCGCCGTGGCGGGTGCCGGTCGGCCCGGTGCGGGTGCCGGACTGGTTGTTGCCGGGGCAGACTCCCGCCCAGGAGGCCAGGTCGGCCGCGGTGGGGAAGCGGTTGGGATCGGCGCCGATCTCGGCGAGGATCACCTCGGCCGCGCGGCGCTCGACGCCGGGGATGGTGATCAGCAGGTCGATCCGGGGGCGAAAGGGCGCCAGCGCGGTGTCGATGCGCGCGTCGAGCCGGTGCTCCATCGCGGTGCAGGCGTCGATGCGGTCGAGCATGGCCCGGGCCAGGAAGGCGTGGTGGTCGGCGAACCGGCCGTTGAGCGCCTCGACGAAGGTGTCGGTCTTGCGCCGCATCGATCCTCTGGCCAATCCTGCCAGCACGCTCGGGTCGCGCTCGCCGTGGATGAGCGAGTCGAGCATCGCCCGGCCGGACACGCCGAGGATGTTGGAGACCGTCGCGGACAGCTTGATCCCGGCGTCCTCCAGCAGCTTCTCCAACCGCTGGGCCTCGCGGGTGCGCTCGCGGATGACCTCGGTGCGGTATCGGGTCAGATCGCGCAGCTGCCGGATCGGTTCGGGGGGAACGAAGCTGGGGCGCACCAGGCCGTGTTCGACGAGCTTGGCGATCCACTCGGAGTCCTGCACGTCGGTCTTGCGGCCGGGCACGCCCTTCATGTGCCGGGCGTTGAGCAGTTGCGCCTCCAGGTCGTGCTCCAGCAGATAGAACACCGGCTTCCAGTACACGCCGGTGGCCTCCATGCCGACCACGGTGATGTTCTCGGCCAGCAGCCAGTCCCGCATCGCCAGCAGGTCACGGGTCATGGAGCTGAAGGTGCGGGTCTCGCTGCGGCGCCGGGCGCCGGCCGGCACCCGGATAGTGACCTTCACATCGCCCTTGCTGATGTCGATCCCCGCGCATCTGGGGTGAATGACGTCCATCGGCCCGCTCTCCCTTCACGTCGCGGCCAGGGGCGTGGGACCGCCCGGCGGGGGTCCGGCAGGCGCAAGAGTCTGATTCGCGTGCTCAAGGCAACACATCCGGGTGCCTGTCGATGGACCCCCAGCGTCCTACTGACCCACGGGCTCGGAACGCACCAAGGCGACACGACGTCCGCCGGACGGCCACCACACCGATTTTCACGCCAACAGGGTGTCGCCGACAAGCGACCGCACTACTGACCCGCACAAGAACACTAACAACCAAACCTCAGCGGCAGCCTGCCCGGAAACCGGCCGCCAGCACCGAGATCACGTCCAAAGACACAAAAATCGGCGGAAAAACTCACCGAGTCTCTCCGCCGATTCTTTGCGTCACTTCCGGGCCCGACTTACGTCGGTGCACCTGGGTGCGCGAGGGGGGAGTTGAACTCCTAAGACTTCGGTCCGAAGGAGACGGAAGACTCCCGAGGAACCCCCTCCGACCAGGGCGTTAGCTGACAGCGGTAACGACCAAGACCGCTCGGAACCGCCCTAAACCGAGGGTCCGAAGTAGCGCGCGGAGTAGCGCGAACCCGCCCCGCGACACTGCGAAGTTCCAGGTCAGGTCCACCCGATACTCCGGTCCGGACAAAGGACCGACCCGTGACCAATCCCACGCCCATCCCCTCCCGCCGGAGACGCTGTATTCTCCGCGTCCTGACCATCGCCCCCTCGACCCTTTACTTCCTTGTTCTCATGCTCGTCTTCTCGACGCCCCAACCCGTCCCCATCGCCACGCCGACGCCGACGCCGAGCCCGATGCTGACCGTGCTGCACCTGACCGGGACCGGCGACCTGACCTCGCCGACCTTCACCACCGGCCCGGACTGGACTGTGAGCTACACCCTGGACTGCCCGACCGGCGGCACGCTCCGGGTCGTCGAGATCGGCGGACAGCTCGGCGGCATCGCCATCGCCGACAACGCCCCCAGCACGACAGACATCCACGACGCCCCCGGCACGCACCAACTCCGGATCGAGTCGGGCTGCGCCTGGACGCTCACCGTTACGAACGGCGACACCATGCCCCACGCCGGACCGGTCACCCCGACCAAATGGGGAATCGCGTGAGCAACCGCCGAGACCCCCTCGTCACCTTCGGACTCGCAGTCATCGCGCTGGCTGCTGCCGTCTCCAGCTTCTCCGCGCTCTACGGGGTCGCGATGTCCGCCGGGTGGACCCGCGACATGGCCCCGATGTTCCCGATCACCATCGACGCCACCGCGATGGTCTCAACGCGGATCTGGCTTGCGGGGAACACCGCGACCGACGCGGCACGCCGCTATGCGCGAACCGTCGCGGTCGGCTCCGTGATCGTGTCCTTGTTGGGGAACGCCGCGTACCACTTGACGGAAGCGGGCGTGATCCATCCCGGTGTTGTTCTCGTGATCGCGGCCGGAGCGGTCCCACCGATCGCACTCGCCGTTGTCGCGCACCTTGCTGTCCTGCGGGGAGCGGAACCCGTCGAGGAGTCCGCTTTCGAGGTACCCGAGCAGGTGGCGGAGATGATCGCTAAGACTCCGGAGATACCCGCCCCAACTCCTACCCCAATCGCCCCCGCGCGGGTACCTCAGAAGCCGGTAAACGCCCCTCCGGAGCCGGTCCGGGTACCCGTACCCCGGCCACGTCAGCCCGTTACTCAACCCCGACAGACAGCCGTACCCCGAGACGGGTGACCTCGATCCGCTTCTCGACGCCGCGAAAGCCGTCAACGCCGCGTCGATCGAAACGACCGGACGACCCGCAGGGGTAACCCGACTCCGAAAGTCACTGCGGATAGGACAACTCCGCGCGCAGACACTCCGCGACCTCCTCCGAGAATCACCCGAACCCGTCGAGCACGCGAACGGACACGACTTGGTCGGAGCCGAAGCGTAGGACCGGAATCAGGCACATGCGTCCCCGATCCACCCGGGCCGGGGACGCTCCCATGTCCAGGCGGCTAGCGCACCAGTTCCACCCGCTGCGAAACTTCACCCCATGACCGACTTCGTGACCGTCACCACGACCACTGATTCGACCGAGGAAGCGCAGCGGCTCTCGACCTCCGCCGTAGAGGCGCGGCTTGCTGCCTGCGGGCAGGTCTCCTCACCGATCACATCCACCTACTGGTGGCAAGGCAAAGTCGAAACCGCCACGGAGTTCCTGATCGAGTTCAAAACCCGGGCGTCCCTCGCGGACCGGCTCACGGAGCACCTGAAGACGAACCACAGCTATGACACGCCGGAGGTCGTGGTCACCCCGATCACGGGTGGTAACTCCGCTTACCTGGAGTGGATAGCGGCGGAAACCCCAAGCTAGAAGACGGAGTCAATCCGGTCAGCAAGGTCCACCGCCTGCGCCGCACCCGACGCCCGCAGCGTCGGCGCGAGCGCGGTCAACCGTTCCCGGCCGAGCACCGCCTCCCCGGAAAGCGTCGCCTCCAACGACTTCTCCGCCAAACCGCACGCCGCGTCGAAGTCACCCCGCGTCGCGTGCCCACCCGCAACGTCCGCGAGAATGACCGCTTTGATTTTCCGCTCGTTCTCCCCGAGCGACCCCATCACCGCGTCAGCAGCGGATTCCACCTCGGGGTGACCGAGACGGGAGTACGTGGTGACGGCCATGGAACCCAATCGGGCGTTGTTGAAGAACTTCACCCACGGCCGACCGGTGTCCGGCTGCACGTAATCGAACGAAGTCATCGCCCGCTCTAGCGACACCAACGCGGACGGGTCACCGAGAGTCGCGGCTTCCTCCGCTGCCCGCGCGGAGATCCACGACCGCGCCGCCGCATGCTGTGGGCTCCGGACCTGTTCCCCTGCCGCCGACAGGAGACGGTACGCCTCCTTCGGGTCGCCCTGAGCACTCGTCAGATAGGAGAGGTACGCCAGGACGCACGCGAGCAGCGGCCCATCGTTCGCGGTCTTCGCCGCCTCGATAGCCGTTCCCCAGTACCCTCGTGCACCCGCGAGGTCACCGAGGTCGTACCGGAGCCATCCCGCGAGCGCCGCCGCCTCGCCAGCCATCACAGAAAGCTGTGTGCGGTACCGATCGCTTGCGCCCGCGAGGAGAAGCGACAGAAGATCAACATGCCCGCCGACGTGTTCGGCGAGAAGCCGCGCGGGGACCTCCTCCTCTTGGGTGAAGTGCTCCGCCGTCGTCTTCTCCAGGAACTCCAACCCTGCGGCGTCGAGACGGGTCGGGAACTGAAGCGCACGCCGCAACCGGTCGAAGGGTTCCGACAGAGCCGCACCGCTCGCGACGATCGCCCCAGCGGCGAGGAGCGCACGGCGATCGAGCGGCATTACGTCGTCCTTCGTGAATCCAAGTTCTTCGAAGCGCCGTCCCGTCGCCTCCTCCAGCGCCCTCCTGTAGACGGGCCTGCATGACCGGTGCTCCCCGGACTCCCATCTCTGGACGAGCCGTTTGGAGGCGTCGTTCGGCTCTCCCAGCTTACGACCAGCGTCGCGAATCGCAGCGGCGAACTCGTCCTGCGACATGAGCAACCCGAGCCGGACCTCTCGGAGAGTCAGGTTCGGTACACGGGCCGAGTCGGGAGACATACAGACGACGGTACGGCGTCGCGAATATCAGGGCTAGAGGAACGACGCCGGAACGACGCCTTGACGCCGCCGCGACGTCGCCCGACCAGCGGGTTCGCTAGACGGGGCGACGTACAGGCGTCGCGACGACCGGAAGGCCAGCGGCATGATCCTCGACGAGAAACCCGTCCGCGCGACCCAGGATTCATCCGTCCCCGTCCGGCTCGAAGCCTGGGGGGAGAACCCGCAAGACGTCGAACACGCCGTCGCAGAAGCCGGAATCGGGTGGAGCCGCCGTACGTGGGACTTCGTCGTAATCGAGCGGCACACCGGCTATCCGTGCCCGATCGACCCCGATGATCCAGATGCCATTGCTGCCGTCAAGCGGGATGGTTGGGCGTACGCGGCCTATCCGTACCGGGCAGTCGGCCGATGAACCTCGGCGATGCTTTCGAGCAGTTCCAGGCCATCATGGAGCAATTGGGCGCCGAGGTCGGCAGGGAAACCCTGGCCGTGTGGCTGGACCGTACGCTAGCCAACCGGGAGCCCTTACCCCCCAGCGCCCTGCATGCCCTCTCAGAGTGGGCCGAGAAGAGGCTCGCCGAACAGCAGTAACCCGGACTCCCGCGCCTGAAGACCTGCGCCCGCCGTGCCCCACGCTCGGCGGGCGTTTCGCGTCAGGCGAGCAGAGTCACACCGGTTGGTGGCCACATGGCCGGGTTCGGCCACGTGGCTTCGTAGTCGTACCCCAGCACACTGGACACCTGCGGACCCGACGCGTCCTGCACCGTCGCAGCCGACACGTACAGCAGCGCCGTATTCGGTGGTGTGCCGCCTTCAATACACACCATGTCGGCGTACACGGCGTTCGTCACGTTGTTCGTCGCGGTCGTCTGGAACTGCGTCCACGTGGCCGCCGGGATCGAGGTCGCGCTGCCGGAGGTCGTGGAGATGTAGTTCTTGTTCACGTCGAACCAGTTCACGCTGATCGCGACATTCGAATACCCGGTCGGGCTGTAATACCACGCCGTGAACACATACTTGTCACCCGGACGGACCGACACCAGCTCCGACTCCGCGTAAGACAGAGAAGCGGAACCGGACGGCGTCAACAAGCCGGAGAACGGCAGAGCCCCGTGTGTCTGCGCGTTCGACTGGACGAACGTCCCACCAGTCGGATGCCACGGAGCCACGCCCTGCTTGAACGCGTAGTTCATGTTCAACGGCGGACCCGGCTGAGACGTCGCCTCCAACAAACCCAACAGAGGCTGATTCGGCGTCGTACCCCACGCCAGAGTGCTAATCCGCGCCCCGCTGTCCTCCCACAGGTGCTGAACCTTGCCCAGCGCCGTCTGGTCGTAGATCTGGATCGGCACCGCGTGCCCTGTGGTCCCCGCCGTCCACGTCGAGGAACCTCTCCGCCCGGGTCAACAAGGTCGGGTTGCCGGTGAAGACGAAAGAGTCGTCGTGGGTGCGCAGGTAGTTATTCGCGTCGCCGCCTGGCTGGCTCAACGTCAGGAAATAGGTCGAACCGTTGCTCAAACCGCTCGCGGGGAGCGGGATCGAGATCCGAGGGCTGAGACTGAGCGAAAGCGTCGAGTACTGACTGGGAGTAGAGACGGCCAGGCCATAAAACTGCCAGGTCCCCGGACTGCCCGCTGCGAGCGCGGCGAAGGCGAACGTGTTGATGCTGGGTGCTGGCGCGGCCTGCCAGCTGGTGTCTGGCCCGTTCGGGGACACTCCCAAGGCGGTGATCGCGCTCGTGTCGGGAAGCGCGACACCGAAGGTACCGGTCGGGAGTAGCTGCTGGTTGCTGCTATTCGAGTGTCCGCCGGGCAACGCGGGACCCACCTGCCAGGGTCCAAGGGAGCCGTTCGCGTTGATCGGGGCGTAGTAGACGGGGGTCAGCCCAGAGCCGCCGGTCGAGCCACCTGCTACGAACAGGAACCCGTCGATAGCTGCGGCATACGTCAAGATCAAGGCGGAGGGCAGCGGCGTAGTCGTGTTCCACGAGGTGATCTGCCCGTTCAGCATCTGCGCATAGGCGACGCTCGACACAGGGGTACCAGCCCCGGAACCGGTCGCACCGCCAATCACGTATACGAACCCGTTATAGGCAGCCATCGACTGACCGAACACCGCAGTAGGCAGCGCAGCCTGCGAACTCCACGACGAGATCACGCCAGTCGCGGAGTTGAACTGCGCCGTGTAGACAGTGTTGATCGCGGCTCCGCCGTTGGTTGCCGTGCCGCCGGTCACCACGAGCGTGGCGTTGCCGTTCGCGTCCACGGAGACCACGGAAGCCCCCTGGCTCATCGCCGTGGGCATAGACGGCTGCGGGATCGCCTGGGAGAGGTTCCCTAGCGCGTCGAACTGGATCGTAAAGACGCTGGAGAGAAACGTGAACCCGGTGGTGTAGCCACCGCACTGGACGAAGTAGTCCCCGAAGGTCGTGGTCACCGGGAACGACGCCGGGCCACCGCCTCCGCTGACGGTGGGCAACGTCCAGCTCACGTAGCTGGCGGGAGTCGCGTGCAACGAATTGAACTGGCCCAACGCGAGCGGGTTGTTCGTGTACTGCAACGTCGGCCGGGACGACGACGGACCTGGGACGACGGACACCGCAGCAAGCTGCGAGATCCACTCCTTGGGGATGCGGGTCTGCGTGATCACGCTGCCCGGAACGCCGGAGTTGTTGTTGCAGAGGGAGACGATCAAGTCCGCGCCCTGACCCACCGGCAACAGGGGAACGACAACCCGGCCGATCGTCGAACCGGACATCACGAAGGGCTGCGCGACGTCCTGCGTGCTCAACTGGTACTGCCAGGCTGCACCGCCGGAGCCGTTCGGCGTCAGGATGCTGCTGCCCTGGTAAACGGCCGTGATGCCGTGCGTCCCGAGAAGCTGATTAAGCTGCGCGCTCGCGTTCGCAGCTCCGGTATCACCGAGAAGACCGGAACGCGCCGCAGACCACGTCGGAGTAGCCATCAGACCCCGTCCCCGGCCGTCACCATCATCGTCAGCGCGACATCCTCAACAACGCGGCGATCAGTCACAACGCCCTCTTTGGGGGCAAGAGATACCGCGAGATCCACCAGCTCAGCGAAGGTCGCGTTCGGCCGAATCAAACGCGCTGTCGCAAGCAGGACACGCCAACCCTCGCGTTCCGGCTCAGATTCGACCGGACTCGCGTCGAGGATGCGCTCGATCGGTGCAGGCCCGTCACCGTCGTAATGCAGCACTGTGACGCGCGTCGGCAACATGTGTTCGTTCATCAAACTTCTCTCATGGTCTTGAGTGGTGCGCCTCCGCCGATGAGAAGACGGAGGCGCACCGCGCGGGGACGAGTCCGCGCACCCGCCGCCGGGAGTATGTGGACGAGGAGCGGCGGGAAGCCTGTTCAGCGGTTCGGCACCAACCGAGAAGCAACCGCAGGAGACCCCGGCGGGGAGACGATCTGCCCGACCGGAGCTTTCGACCCACGCGCCGGGAGGATCTGGGCCGCCTGCCGGAGTTCCTTCTCCCGCTCCATCTGGCTGCGTGCCTCGTTGCGGTACACAACATCCAAACCGAGGCGCCGGGCGAGCGTGTCCACGAGCAGACCCGCAATCGCGGTTTCGTCCTCGGTCAACCGCTCCCCGGCGATGAGGCGACGGATTCCGTCGTACGTCATCGTCCACGGCGAACGGGGAATCCGACCCGGGTCACGGACAGCGGCGGACGCGGCATCCTGCGCCTTCTCGACTGCGGCCGTGCGGGCACGAGCCTCCGCGAGAGCCTTCTCCGCGTGTGCGCGAACTGCCTGCGCACCCTCACACGCGGCCCGCTCCCGGGCGTACACGTCAGCAGCAGCACGAGCACGCGCCAAAGCCTCGGTCTGCACCGCAGCCGTCGCGCCGTAGTCCTTCGACCACCGCTCCCGTTCAACCGCCTGATCCCGGTTCTGCTCAGCGTCACGGACTCGGTCCGTCGCGGCTTTCTCGGCTTCTGCCGCAGCGGTGAGAGCGGCTGCGAGACGATCCTCATCGCTCCACGCCTGCTCGGCCTCCGCGTTCACCCGGTCCAGTACGGCACGCAACTGCGCGACATACTCCAGACGATCCGCCTCATCGAGCTTCTGAGCCGCCGCCCGCACATCAACATCCGCCTGCAACCGCAACCACCACGGACGACCAGCCCCGTGCTGCATGAACTCAACGACAGCCTCCCGGCGGGCGGGAACCACTGCGTCAGCGTTCGCTTTGACCCGAGACGCCTCGGCATCCTGCCGTACGACGGCTGCGGCCATCTCGGCGAGCGCGGACTCCACGTCCACGGGGACCTTCGTCTTACTGGTCACGAAGTGCCCCCAGAGCTGTTCGGCGCGGTGCGGAACGGCGGCTGCATCGGGGTAGGCAAGGCCCCGAACGTGTCCGGCCGGCCGCCCAGGTCAATGTGTGCAAGCTGAACCGCGCCGGGATGCATGCAGCGTTCTGGATGGTCGCCGACCGTCTGATCGTGAAGAGTCGTCAACGGTTCCGGCAGTGGAGCTGTGGGGTCTCCGACCTGCATGAGCTCCACGCCGCCCACGGTGACCTTGTGGGCCTCAGAGCCCGGCCACAAAGATGCCGGACGAGGAGTTGCAGGGAAATTCCCCGGGGAATCGGCAGCGTGACCGTCCACGAGAACCGGATGCTTCCGGTCAGCCGTGAACTGTCCGGTTTCCGGGTGACGCCCTTTCAACGCCTCACGCTCCCGACGCTGCTCCTCGTCGTACTCCTGCGCACCCTCAGCCATCGCGTGAAGAGGCGCACGACCGGGCTTCTCGGGCTCCTGGTCCTTCTTACGGCGCTTCTCAATCTCAGCCTGCTGAGCGCGTGCGAGATCGGTCATCAAGAACATCACGACAGTCCACCCCCGACTGTCGTCTCCATGATCCGCCGCCAAGCAGCTTCCCGCTGACCCGGGTCGGGATCATGACGCGCGACGTCGTAGAGGTAAGCCATACCACCAGGAATAGCGCCGATCTCCGACTTCGCCTTGTAAGCCGTCTGCCACGACGCTTCCCGCTGACCAGGGTCATTCGGATTAAGCACACCGTTCGCCGCGTCAGCCTGAAGCCGCAGCACGTCCACAGACCATTCAAGCGCATCGCCGTAAGCCCGCTGAGCTTCAAGAACCCGGGACATCTCCACCACCCGCGCGGTCAAAGACGCAGTCGCCTGCGCTGCCGCCGCCTTCACAAGCTCAGGCGAAACCCCCTTCGCCTTCTTCCTTGCCTTCACAGACCTCCACACGCTTTCGGAAAGGCAGCCCTACTGCCTTATGCATAAACATGCTATCATACACATGTCAATGCATGCTATATCTGGAGGCTCTGCGGAATTGGAGTTCCTGACGGTCCGTGAAACAGCCGACTACTGCCGCGTCCACCCCGCAACAATCCGCCGGTGGATCGATGACGGCACCCTGCACGCCGTCCACGTCGGCAAAGGCATCCGCATCAAGAAACACGACCTCGACGCCTTCACCAGCCCCGAGAAAACCCGCGAACTGGTAACCAAAACAATGGACCAGACCGGGCTTCACGACGCGTTGAACGAGCTGTCCGCCCGTGTGCGGGAGCATTCCGCGCAGTGCGGACGACTTGAGGCAACCATCGCGGAACTCACGAAGGCGGCAGCCCGGTGAATCAGGAAGCTGCCGTGATGCGCCCTGACGGCGATCAGCCCCGCAATAGGTCCGGACGGTTCGTGAAGACGGTTGAGAGCATCGACCGGGATAAGCAGGCGCTCCAGATGGTGCGACACCATGTGCCGTACCAGGAGATTTCTGATCGTCTCGGTTACGGGGGTGAGCAGAACGTTCGCCGCATGATCAAGAACGTTCTCGCTGAAACGCTCCGGGGGGACGCGGAAGAGGTTCGGCTGATTCTGTCAGAGCGGTTGGACACGCTGGCGCGGGAGTGTTGGAAGGTGATGCTGACGGATCATTTCGTGGTGTCGAACTCCGGCAAGATCGCGACGCATCCGGTGACGGGCGAACCGTTGAAGGACGATTCGGTGCGGCTCGCTGCTGTGGACCGGCTGACGAGGATCATTGATCAGTACGCGAAGCTTCACGGTGCGCATCTGCCGACGACGACGCGGGTTGAGCTGTCACAGGGTGATGAGATCAATGCGCGGATTGAAGCACTCCTGTCGGAGATGGGTATTGAGGAGCCGACGCGGCAGATGTTGCCGGGGACCGTCGCGGGTGAGGTCGTTTCTGTCGCCGAGGAGGACTGACCGGACCGTCCAGAGGAGCTTCGTCTCAGCATCCTGTAACTCTCGATAAGGAAGGTTACCCGAGGTATTATAAGTGTGTGGAGATACAACCCCGTGACGCGGACCTCGTCCTCAGCCCATCTACCCGCCGCCGGATCGAGCGCGCAGTGAGCCCGAACACGCAGCGCGCGTACGCCCGACAGCTCGGCCGGTTCAACGACTGGTGCATCATCAACAACCGCACGTCCCTTCCGGCAACCGGGGAGACGTTGGCCGAATACGTCGCGGCGTTGTGTGATGCCGGGTACTCCGCGTCCACGATCGAGCAGGCCGTAGCCACGATCCGCACCGCACATCGGGTTGCAGGGCACAAGGCGCAGCCGGAGACTGAATCCTCTCGACTCGTCCTGCGGTCGCATCGCAAAGACCAGGCCGCCGAAGGAAAACGGACGCGGAAGTCTCCGCCGGTCACGTTGGACGCGTTGCGGAGGATGATTGACGCGACTTCGGCTGACAGTTTGATTGGTGTCCGGGACCGGGTTCTTCTCGTTTTGGGTTTCGCGTTGATGGGCCGCCGGTCGGAGCTCGCCGCCCTCAATATCGCGGACGTCACCGAGACGGAGGACGGGCTTGAAGTCCGGGTGAAGTGGTCGAAAACAGATCAGGAAGCTGTCGGGGAGACTGTCGCAATTCCCCGGGGTTCCCACGCGGAAACTGACCCCGTGCGGGTCCTCAACGCCTATCTGCGGGCCTTGAAAGACCATGGGGTTACGAATGGGCCACTTCTGCGTTCCGTGACTCGCTGGGGCCGTCCTGGCGATTCCCTGTCCGAAGACGGAATCAACCGGGCAGTCCGCGCCGCCGCTCTCCGCGCGAACCTGCCGAACGCGGATGCGTACACGGCCCACTCCCTCCGGTCGGGTGGAGCGACCGCAAGTTACCGAGCCGGTGCTCCAGTATCCGTTATCGCCGCACACGGCAGATGGGCCGAAGGCTCCCCAACCGTCCTCAGGTACATCCGGGCCGTGGATAAGTGGACTGACAACCCACTACGCGGAATCGGGCTATGACACTATTCGCTGACAACAGGTCCAGGCATGACCGGATTCTCATCCTCCCACCGGTCAAGCTCTGAATCGGTACCTCTGGGGATCGCCCCGTCCACTGGGAGCCGATGCAGATGCGCAGATCTGTCCCGTAGCCATCTCCGACCTGCTACATCTGTGATGGTGACGTAAGCCGGGCGCTTGACGGACTCCCACACGCCGTCGGCATTCGGGATATACACGCGGACCGTCTCACCAGGTCCGATCGCGCCCACATCATGGCTGCCAATAGGGAACGGGCCTACCGACCCAAACTCTGGGGCATCTCCGATGTACGTCCGATAGATCGCAATGCAGCTCGGGATAAGCAGGG
Organism: Actinocrinis sp.; assembly: GCF_035946395.1. NCBI lineage: Bacteria > Bacillati > Actinomycetota > Actinomycetes > Catenulisporales > Actinospicaceae > Actinocrinis > Actinocrinis sp. Next base: position 20,970 of record NZ_DASYZI010000148.1, on the reverse strand, counting down.
AACTGCCATTCTTCACAACCAAGAAACTCCCGTCCTCAGCGGGTTCGGTGTGGGCACTGAGAAGTTCGGCTTGTGCTCGTTCCTCGGCATCTGCCGCTAGCCTGTCTCGGCTCGTCTCGCGACGATTGCTCAGGACCGCTGCTCGCCAGGCTCCTACACCACCCGCCGCCGCAAGCCCGGGGATACCGAAGACCGTGATCCAGTTGCTCAGTACTGCAAGCGTCATGACGATACGTTAGACGACATCAGCGGGAGGTTCAGACTCGCTGTATCCGGCGCCACTCTCAAGGCCACACGAGACCAAGTCCACCGAGCACAAGATCCCCGATCTCCAGCCGGTTGACCCTGCGTCGGATCTTCTCGCGTCTGACCTTGATCCTGCCCCGCCGGTTCTGGATCTTGATGCGTTCCTTCTCCGCCGTAGTGACCCGGAGCCGATCACCGAGGCGTCGAAACTCCCGCCGCAGCCGATCATCCTCAGACCACAGGGCAACGAGGTCTACGCGCCTCTTCTGCTCCGCAGCCCGGAACTCCACTACAGTCTGCGTTCGCTTCTGGTCCCACCGCCGTTCCCTCATTTGCCGCCGTTCGTCTCGTCGGGTCAGGAATGCCTGGGTCCGGTCCTCGACGGCGACGTCTTTGCCTCGGGTGCTCCACGAGATGTTGCAGCCGTGATGCGCTATCGCAAGGTTGGCGTCATCATCTCCGCCACCTGCGGCCACCGGAACGATGTGCTCCATGGTGGGGTAACCGGCGTTGCGGCGCTGGTACGCGGTATACACCGCGCGTACCACGTCTTTAACGGTTGGCTGACCAGGCTCGTCTTTCCCGAACGCCAGCTCACGTGCCGCGTCTACCGCGATCTGCATGTCCGCGATCTGAAACCTGAGACGCGCGTCACTTGCAGTGCCGGTATACGGCCTCAACTGGTGTTGCAGTTCGAACAGGCCAGTCGAGAGCCGCTGATACTCCTCGTACATGGTGGTTGTACGCCACGAAGCGAGGATGGCCCGCGCCCGACCAGCGTCCTCTTCGACCCACGCGACTACACGCTCATCAACACCCTGCTCTAGGGTCACAGCGGCCTGCGCAAGCGTGGACTCGGAGACCTTCGTCGCAGGTTTCCAAGGAATGTTCTTGTCCACTGGTTCGCCGCACAAGCAGCAGATCCATCCATCGCGGTCACCGATGCGCGTACGGGTGGCTTTGCTCAACGCGCGCCTTGTCACTCCGTCAGATTAGAACCGGGTGGTGACAGCTCACCGCGTCGGCGTTCCGCTTGCCGGAGACCGCGACGCCGTTCGACCGGTGGTCCATCGCGGTGTTCCCGTCGTCTTGGACGGAGCCGATGAACTTCTGCACGAACGTCCTCACCATCGCGATGATGACCGTGGGGACCGCGTCCGGCAGCGGCTCTGCCGCTGCCGGCGCTACGCGCCAGAGCTGCCCGCGTTCCCGCTGACCTATCCAGGTGATCGCAAGCTCGCTGCCCGATCCGAAGGTCCATAGTGGAGGTCATGACCTCCAACAGACAGGACATCCCCGCCCCGACCGCCATCGCACGCGGTGGCTTGTACAACGCACTGGCATTCGCTGTTCAGCTGAATACCGACTTCGTGCGTGTGCTGTCTCCTGATGGCACAGCCGAGTTGTACGTCAACTCAAGAAGGCGGGATAACGAGCACCCGGATCTCATGCGCTTCGACCACGAGCCTCGTGATCCCCGTCTGGCCGAGGAAGCGGACGCCGCAGCCCGTAAGGATGACGAACTCATCGAACGTCTGAAAGGTCAGCCAGGCTCCGAAGGCGCATGACGGCGTCTCCCAGTTTCCTGCGTCACGCCGGTTCGCCGTACGCCTTCACGAGCCGGTCGTACACCTTCGCCGCCTCACTCGCTACATCGTTGGTCCGGATTCGGCACGCCTTGCTGAATAGGTCGAAGACATCGAAGTCAAGTGTGGTGTCCTCCTCAACGTCGGCGTACAGCAAGTAGGCCAGAACACCCTCCACTGCCGTGGAGCTGTGGCCCTGATTGTCGAGGAAGTCATCGAACCGGTTGTAACTCGTCGGGCCGATGGGCGGTTCGCCGACAATCACTGTGCGGTTGTCGTTGTACTGCCTCCACCCGCCGTCCCGCAGGAGCCGAACGACATGGAACGCGAGGGGCACGGCGAGGGGGCGGAGCATGTCGTCCAACGCCTTGTTGAAGGCGTTGACCGCCTCGTTGTCGGTCTTGTTGGCGCGATCCGAATCAGGGGTCATCGAAGTAGGCATGGGTCGTCCTTGGTGAAGGGAGAGAGATCCGGGCGCGGAGATCTCGGGTTGGTCCCGGGATCTCGACCGTACGTCTCGGCTAACCCCCTGTGCGAGCCAAAGACGCACGTCAACGCTGGGTCTACCAGCCGTCACACGCCGGACTCAGGGTTCTACGTGGGCCGCAAACGCCTGTGGAATCTCGGCGGCGTATGGATTCTGCGGAGCACCAGAGGAGCGGCGACGTCCTGGCTCTGGCTCTCCTCGGTGCCGATTTCGGCTTTTTATTTCCGGATGCGGTGTCGGTAACCGGCCCGAGAAGCGCTCTGTGCGGCCCGTAGACGCCCGTTCCCGGCTCCCGTGGACACGTACTGGGTCCGACGTCCCCGAGCCGCTAGAGGTCATTCAGGGGCTTTACGTACGACCCCGCCGACAAGAGACGGCAGCGAAGAGAGAGTCCGACCCGGCTCTTCCCCTCGCTGCGCTCTTCCACCAGCGAGGTTTCGCCGATTACCAGTGCACCGACTTCCGGAAACCGGTAATCGGTGCGACCTGTGGAAACGGAAATCCCCAGGTCGCACCGGGAACGGGTTTTCAGGGCTCGGTGCGACCTGCGGAAACGCCTTTTCCCCAGTTGGGACCGACGCCTGAAAATCCGTCGTCGGTGCGACCTGGGCGATTACAAACATCGCGCCTAGAAAGGGAAACCCTCACCGACGAGGACGGGTGTTCGCCCCGGGTTCGAAATCTCATCCCACCCATCGAGGAAAGACGGGTCTTCCTTGTCGCGCGACCATCCCGCGATCATCCGCAGCGCCCGTTCCCGCGCCTGTCGTAGCTCGTCAGGGTTCAGGCTCGACTCTGTCGCCCCGTTCAGTGCCTTGTGGTAAGCCGACTTTGCGACCTTGCTGCGGGAGCTTTCACGTGACTGGAGAAGAAGATCCTCAATTTCGTCGTCGCTACACCCCGGAAGCGAGTTGACGAACTTCTCGGTCGCGATCTCGATCTCCGTCTTCGCCACCGTCTTGTTATTTCGAGGAACCTTCGTGCGGACGGCCCCATCCGATGTCGCGTCGCCAGACGCGACATTCTTAGTATCTATCAGTTTCCTTTCTATCTTTTCCTTTCTATTAGGGGGTGCGCTGGTGCCCCCCTGGAGGGGTGCACGTACGCCTCCCTCTAGGGGAGCATGTACGCCCCCCTCCCTCCCAGCCCCGTTCCACCACTCCGGCCTACTGCGGGATTCACCCTTCGGCCGGTCGGCGAACGCTACGTCGATGGCCGGTTGAGGCTGCCCCGCGTCTTTCCAACCGCTCAGCAGGTAGCCCGATCCCGCATCGGCTCCCGTTGTTGCCTGCCACGGGATCACTTGGAGAAGACCGCGATCTTCGAGGGCGTGGACGGCACGCTTGATGCTGTCGTCGCTCAGTTCGGTATCGGCAGCAAGTCGCTTGCGACTCGGCCACGCCGCCCAATGGTCATTGGCGTAGGTCGCGAGGGTCAGTAGAACTAGCTTCAAGCTGGCAGGCGCTCCGACCTTCACCGTGCGCGCCCAGTTCGTAGCTCCGATGCTCACAGTACCAACCGCCGCTCGGTAAGAAGCCTGCGTACAGCGGCTCCAAGCTGCCGGACAGCGTCAGCCGTGGTTGTTACAATGCTGTTGTCGATCAAATCGTGCACAGAGTCCTTAGTTTCGTAGTTCGGTTGATCCGGTTCGTCCCCGGTGTCTCCTTGGTTGCTGCGTCAGACCCCCGCCTCGCTTCTGGGGTCTACGCGTTTTCAGGTCATGCGGCTTTCACGGTCACCTCTCCGTCGAGCAGCGCGAGCAGCTTGGGGACGGGGATCTTCCAGAGCCGCCCGATTTTGAATCCAGGCAGTTCGCCGTTCCGCAGTGCCTTGAGGACGGAGTCCATATCCATGTCGAGGACCCCACATGCCTGCTTTGGGGTGATGGTCGGCAGGGTTCTGATGTCGTCGATCGTGATCCGATCGGAAGAGGCAGTGGGCACCGCCGGTCTCCTTCGTTCGTAGAGCTAGATCTTCCGGGCTCTACGGTCTCCCGAAGGTCTGATGTGTGTAAAGACTGTTATTTGTGTAGGTGAAGCTTCAACTTCAAGGGAAACCACTCTGAACTGCAAGGATGCTGAGTGCATCGCAGAAAAATAGTCCTTCCTAGCCATTTCGTTTGTGTAGCCCAAGCGGCCAGATCGCGCGGATGACGTCGTCTCAGATCGAAGCTTGTTCACCTTGGAATTTACGGAACTAGTTGTATAGCCGTTCGGGAAGTGTTAGGTTTTGGATCATGACCAAAACGACCGAAACAATCACGATCGATGGCAAATCATGGTGCATGGTCCTGACATGGTCCGGCAGCCGCTACCCGGTCGTGACGGGCGTCGAAGTCACAGCTCTACGCACTGAAGACGGACAGCACGGCCAGATCAACGCGGTCCTGTGGAGGGAACTCCCGATCGGCCACCTGATCGCGGCACACCGGCCGCAACCGCAACCGCTCGACGACCCGGAACCCCACCTGGGACGCCCGCGAGTCCACGGCCGCGAACACTACGAGGCTGTAGCCACGGCCTATCGCGAAGCCATTACGGCCGGAGAACCTGCCGTCCAAGCTGTTGCCGACCGCTTCGAGGTTGAACAGTCCGTAGCCCGGCGGTGGGTCCACGTCGCAAGACACCGACACGGGTTCCTACCACTCGTCCGGCCAGGACAAGCCGGATAACCACACACCTAAAACACGCAAGGAGACGACGTGACCACACGAACACGCGCACCCGGAGAGGGATGCGTCAAGGACTACGAGACCAAACAGGGTGTCCGTTGGTTCTACAAGTGCATGGTTCCGGATCCGGTCAGCGGCGAGATGAAGCAGAAGATGAAGCGCGGCTTCACCTCGAAGACGGCGGCGGCGAAGGCGCTGCGAGAAGTGCTGTCCAAGGTGGACTCCGGGACGTACGCCGAGCCGTCGAAGGTGACCTTCGGCGCGTACCTCACGGACTGGTTGGACGGGCTGCGCTTGAAGCCCTCGACGATGTCCAGCTACCGCAAGAACGTGCGTCTGCACATCGCGCCGTACCTGGGGTCGATCCCGCTGTCCGCTATAACAGGGCCGAAGCTCACCGCTCTCTACCGGACGCTGGAGACCTCCGGCCGCAAGGACAGCACGCCCGGTGGGTTGAAGGCCCGCACCGTTCTATACGTCCACACGATCGCCCACAAAGCACTCAAGGACGCGGTGAACGCAGACATGCTGATGATCAACCCAGCAGACAAGGCAAAGCCGCCGACAGCAGCAGAAGCGCGAGCACCCGAGATGAAGACGTGGAGTGCCGACGAGGTGCGTTCGTTCCTGGGGTGGTCAAAGACGTCGGGTGATCCAGACTGGGTCGCGTGGACGCTCGCGGCCGTCACCGGGTGCCGCCGGGGCGAACTGCTCGCGATCCGGTGGAAGGACGTGGACCTGGATGCGGACCGCCTCTCGATCCGCCGCGCCGTCAGTGTGATCAAGCATCACGGCGCGCACGAGGAGTTGATCGAGGGTACGACCAAGTCCGGGAAGTCGCGCGTCGTCGATCTCGACCCCAAGACGGTCACTCTCCTGAAGACCTACCGCACCGAGCGGGGCGAGATCAGCCTCACGCTGCGGTCGGCTGAAGCGCTCGTGTTCGGGACCGTTGATGGCACCTGGCGCCATCCGGAGCGCTTCTCCCGGTCCTGGAGGGAGGCTGTCGCTAAGTACAACAGGGCGCACCCGGACGCGCTGCTGCCGGTGATCCATCTGCACGAGATCCGGCACACGTCGGCGACGCTCATGCTGGTGGCCGGAGAGCACCCGAAAGTCGTCAGTGAGCGGATCGGACACGCAAAGACGTCGATCACGCTGGACATCTACAGCCACGCCGTGCCGTCCCTTCAGCGGGACGCGGCGAACCGACTCGGTTCCGTGATCCACGGTGCCGCGTAGCTCCTCCCGGAGCGTCTTTCAGAGCACGAAGTAGCGCCGGAGTATCGAAAGGCCCCGTAGACTGGGTCTACAGGGCCTCTGACCTGGAACTTTGCGGTGCGCGAGGGGGGAGTTGAACCCCCACGCCCTTGCGGGCACTGGAACCTGAATCCAGCGCGTCTGCCATTCCGCCACTCGCGCTTAACGAGGATGACCATAGCAGTCGACCGGGGGGCGCCCCAAATCGTTTGGGGCGGCCTCCGGGACGGGCGTCGGCTCGTGGCCAGGCGGTTCGGCGACGCGGGGGAGTGCCGGGTGGCGTGGCGGGGGAGGATGGTGGCGAAGTGGTGACGCTCGTTCGCCCGGCGAAGATACGATCAGTGGCGAGGGAATAGCTTTAACTTGGTCACAACAGCTCCTCGGCTCGCCCCGTAGGGCGCGGCGATGCGGCGGACGCTCGCACAATGAGAGAGTACGAGGTGCACACGAACCACCGGCCCGGTCGTCCGGACGGCTGCGGCAGGAGTCGCAGTGCGCTCGCCGATCGCCTAAATGCCTGAAGGGGGTGTCCGTGGGAGTTCTACAGCGCTTCGAGCGTCGCCTTGAGGGGTTGGTCAACGGCGCCTTCGCGAAAGCCTTCAAGTCGGAGGTGCAGCCGGTCGAGATCGCCAGCGCGTTGCAGCGCGAGTGCGATGACCGGGCGGCGGTGGTCAGCCGCGGTCGCACCATGGTGCCGAACGACTTCACCGTCGAACTCGGCGACCATGACTACGAGCGGCTCACGACCTACGCCGCGCCGCTCTCGGCGGAACTCGCCGACCTGGTGCAGGAGCACGGGCGCGACCAGCGGTACATGTTCGTCGGGCCGGTCGAGGTGAAGTTCGAGCGCGCTCCCGACCTGGCCACCGGCATGTTCCGGATCCGGTCGCAGGCGCTGGCCGGGGTCGTGCAGATGCCCGGACAGGGCGCCGGCTACCCGAATCCCGCGGCGGCGGGATACCAGCAGCCGTACGGCGGCGCGCCGGGATACCCGCCACCCGCACCCGCACCCGCACCTATGCCTGCACCTGCGCCCGGCAGGGCGGGGATGGGCATGGCCGCACCACCACAGCCCGCCATGGGCGGTTACCCGCCGGCCGGGCCGCCGATGGGCGCGCCCGCGGTGCCGTCGTTCTGGGTCGAGATCAACGGAGTCCGGCATCCGCTGACCCGCCCGGTGACGTCTATGGGCCGTGGAACTGACGTGGACCTGCGAGTCGACGACCCCTCGGTCTCCCGGCGGCACGCCGAGATCCGCACCGGGGTGCCCTCGGTGATCTCCGACCTCGGCTCGACCAACGGCATCGTGGTGGACGACCAGCACGTGCGCCAGGCGCAGTTGCGGGACGGCTCTGTTATCCACCTGGGCAACACCACTATCGTCTTCCGACAGGTCTGAACCAGACGGCAGGATGACAAGACCGACCGACCGCGGCCCTTCGGGCAGGCCGCCGCGGGGCCGGGTGCACGGCAACACGGCGGTGGCTACACCGCGCGGTATGGCGACCGCACGGTAAGTGCCCTGAGGAGTTAGAAAAGGACGATGACCGGTCTCACGCTCACCGTGATGAAGCTGGGGCTGTTGGCCGCGCTCTGGGTGTTCGTCCTGATCTCGCTCGCGGTCATCCGCACCGACCTGTTCGGGGCGGCGGGTTCCCGGCTGCGCGCGGTGCGGCCCGCGGGCCGGCCGGTGTCCGGCGGCGTGCCGCTCGGGCAGACCGCGGCGCGACCCCGGCGCGGCGGCGCGCCGACCAGGCTGCACGTCACCGCGGGGTCACTCGCCGGCACCAGCGTCCCGCTCGGAACCCAGCAGATCACCCTCGGGCGCGCGCACGATTCCACTATCGTGCTCGACGACGACTTCGCGTCCAGCCGCCACGCTCGCGTGTTCCCGGACCCCTCGGGACAGTGGGTGGTGGAAGACCTGGGTTCCACCAACGGCACCTACCTGGACCGGACGAAGATCAACGGCCCCACCCCGGTTCCGGCCGGCGTGCCCATCCGTATCGGCAAAACCGTCCTCGAGCTGCGGAAGTAGCGGAAGTAGCGTAGATGAGCCTGTCTCTGCGATATGCGGCCCGCTCACACGTGGGCCTGATCCGCGACGGCAACGAGGACTCGGGCTACGCCGGCCCGCGGCTGCTGGTGGTGGCCGACGGGATGGGCGGGCAGGCGGCCGGGGAACTGGCCTCCTCGGTGGTCGTGCAGACCATCGCGCAACTCGACGTGGCCACCACACCGCAAACGCCCGCCGATCCGGTCCGCGCGCTGGCCGAGCGGATCAACGAGGCGCACGAGCGGCTGCACACGATCATCACCGAGAACCCTCAACTTGAGGGTATGGGCACGACCCTCACCGCGTTCCTGTTCAGCGAGAACCATGTCGCGTTCGCACACATCGGCGACTCACGGGCATACCGGCTGCGCGCAGGGCGGCTCGAACAACTGACGGCCGATCACACGTGGGTACAGCGTCTCGTGGACGAGGGCCGCATCAGTGAAGAGGAAGCCGGGCACCACCCGCAGCGTTCACTGCTCATGCGCGCGCTCGACGGCCGAGGGCAGGTCGCGGACGCCGATCTGTCAGGGATCGACTTGCAGCCCGGCGACCGGTTGATGCTGTGCAGCGACGGCCTGTCGAGCTTCGTGTCGTTCGACACGCTGGAGTCGACGCTCGCCGGATACGCGGACCCGCATCAGGCCGCAGAGGCGCTGATACAGCTCGCGCTGCGTGCCGGGGGGCCCGACAACGTCACGTGCATCGTGGCCGACATTCTCGACTCCGGCTTCCACGGGTCGCGCACCTCGCCCAACGCGGAGACTCAGTACATCGGGATGCCGGTCACCGTCGGGGCGGCGGCCGAGCACGCTGGAGCCGCCGGGTTGCCGTCGTTCGGAGCACCGCCCGCGCAGCAGCCGATGGCGGGCTCGGATCCGGCGCAGGCGACCACCGCGGTCATGAGCGCAGTCGAGCAGCCGAAGCAGGGTGACGAGATCCCCTCGGACACGCCCGCGGGCCGCGCCGCGCGACTGCGCAAGTCGGAACGGCGCGAGACGCCTGGCGGCGACGCCGGGGGTTCACAGCCGGAGGGCCCTCAACTCGGCGACTGGGCACCGGATCCGAAGCGTCGGCGCTGGGTGAAGCCGGTCGTCGTCCTGGGCGGAATCGCGGTGGTGGTCGGCGGGCTCGGCGGCGGAGCGTATTACTGGACGCAGCAGCAGTATTACGTCGCATCCGATAGCGGGCAGGTTGCCATCTACCAAGGTGTGAACGGATCCTTCGTCGGCTTGCGCCTGTCACATGTGTACTCGACGACGCCTCAGGTCGCGGTGAGCAGCCTCCCGACGGCCAGTCAGGACCGGGTGCGCGCCTCGATAACGGCGACCAGTCTGTCCGACGCGCAGTCGATCGTGCATACGCTGTCCGTGCTCGGGTCAGACTGCGCGGCGCTGACCACGGTCCCGTCTACCGTGCCGAGCGCGTCTGCTCTACCGGTGGTACCGCTGGGTACTGCGTCGGCGTCGGCCGGCACGAAATCGACGGCCCCGGGGTCCACGACCGCCAAGCCCTCCGGAAACGCGGCCGTGCACTCATCGCCGACTCCGTCGCCGAGCGCGAGCATGGCCGATTCGAACCAACTGTCGGCTCAGTGTCCGGGCGCCTCCGGCGACACGTCGGCGACCGGCTCACACTGACGACGGGTGGACTCGCGGGCGGACCGTCGGCGATCAGGATGACAGGAACGAGATGCGGATGACGAGCACGCCGCTGGCCGGCCCTGCGGCCGCACCGGCCCAGGGCGAGCCGTACGTCCCCAAGCGACGCAACACCGAGGCGCTGCTGTTGCTCTTCGCGCTCGGCATCGGGCTGTTCGCCTATGCCGACGTCGGCGACGCGGCCACCGGCCGGATCCCCGGCAACCTGCCGGCGCTCGCCGCGGAGTTCGGCATCGCGCTGCTGGCAGCGCATCTGGTCGTGCGCCGCTTCGCGCCGTACGCGGATCCGGTGATACTCCCGGTCGCCGCGATGATCAACGGCCTCGGCCTGGCGCTGATCTACCGGCTGGACCCGTACAACATCGCCAACAAGCTGGCGCCGAAGGGCGGCGCGGCGCCCAACCAGGCCATCTACACGGTGCTCGGGCTCCTGGTACTCATCGCGATCGTCATATTCCTGCGGGACCACCGGATCCTCCAGCGCTACGCCTACATCTCCGCACTGGTCGGCCTGTCCATCATCGCGCTGCCGGCCGTGCTGCCCGCGTCCATGTCCGAGGTCAACGGGGCACGCAGCTGGATCCGGCTCGGCGGCTTCTCGGTGCAGCCGGCCGAGTTCGGCAAGCTGCTGATGGTCAGTTTCTTCGCCGCCTACCTGCACGCCAAGCGGGACGCCCTGGCGCTGGCCAGCCGCAAGGTGCTCGGTCTTTACCTGCCGCGCGGTCGGGATATGGGGCCGATCCTGGTGGTCTGGGCCTTCGCGATGCTGATCCTGATCCGGGAGACCGACCTCGGCGTCTCGCTGATGTTCTTCGGCGCTTTCGTGATCATGCTGTACATGGCCACCGAGCGCACCAGTTGGCTGCTGTTCGGCGTGCTGCTGTTCGTGGGCGGCGCGTGGGCGGTGGCGAACATGTCCGCGCACGTGATGGTACGGGTCAACGCGTGGCTGCACCCGTTCTCCGACGTGACCGGGCAGACCCGGCAGCTAGCCCAGTCGCTCTACGCCTTCGCCAACGGCGGACTGCTCGGCACCGGCCTCGGCCACGGGTACTCGTACCAGATCGGTTTCGCCAACAACGCGGACTTCATGCTCGCCACCGTGGGTGAGGAACTCGGCCTGTTCGGGCTGACCGCGCTGTTCATCGGATACGCGATCATCGTGATGCGCGCGGTGAAGACCGCGATGCTGGTGCGCGACCCCTACGGCAAGCTGTTCGCCGCAGGCCTGGCGGCCACCTTCGCGCTCCAGGTCTTCATCACCGCGGGCGGCGTGCTGCGGGTGATCCCGCTGACCGGCCTGCCGATGCCGTTCCTGGCCTACGGCGGCTCGGCGCTGATGGCCAACTGGGTCCTGATCGCGCTGCTGATCAAGATCTCCGACGCGGCACGGCGGCCACTGCCGCCCGCGATCCCGCTCACCGACGAGATGGCGCAGGTGGTGAAGGCGTGAACCGGCCGATCAAGAGGGTGGCGGTCTTCTGCCTGGTGTTGTTCGCGGTGCTGTTCCTCACCGCCAACTACATCCAGTTCGTCAACGCCGCTTCGTACTCGGCGCACCCGGACAACCGGCGCAACCTGATCTACGCGTACCAGAACCCGCGCGGGCAGATCATCGTGGACGGCAAGGCGATCGCCACCTCGACGCCCACCAGCGGCTCGCTCAAATACCAGCGGCAGTACACGAACGGGCCGCTCTACGCACAGGCGACCGGGTACTTCTCGGTCAACTACGGCTCGACCTCGATCGAGCACTACGAGAACCCGCTGCTTCAGGGCACTGACCCACGGTTGGCCACCCAGCAGTTCCTGAACCAGATCGAGGACAAGCCCAAGAGCGGCGGCTCGGTGGTGCTGACCCTCAACGCCGCCGCACAGCAGGCCGCGTACAACGGGCTGGCGAACGTCGGCGGCGGCAAGGAGGTCGAAGGCGCCGTGGTCGCGCTCGACCCAAAGACCGGGGCGATCCTCGCGCTGGTCTCCGCGCCCTCCTTCGACCCGAACAACCTCGCCACGCACGACACCTCCACCGAGGCGAAGGCGGCCAACGCGCTCCAGTCCGACCCGCTGCAACCGAGCCTGGACCGCGCGCTGGCGCAGACGTACCCACCGGGCTCGACTTTTAAGATCATCACCTCGGCCGCAGCGATGACAAACGGGGTCAGCGGCCAGCCGGTGAACGAGAACACGGTGATCCAGTCGCCGACCGACACCCTCCAGCTGCCCGGCAGCACCTCGACCATCTCCAACGACAGCGGCGAGACCTGCGGCGACACCACGCTCATCAACGCGTTCACACTGTCGTGCAACACGGTCTACGGACAGCTCGGCCTGGACCTCGGCGGGTCGAAACTCCAGGACGAGGCGCAGAAGTGGGGCTTCAACCAGACCGGCCCCACGGTGCCGATGACCGCGGCCTCGCCGGTCTTCCCGAACAACATCTCCCAGGCTCAGGCCGCACAGTCGGCGATCGGCCAGTTCAACGTGCGGATGACCCCGTTGCAGGGCGCGATGATGGCTGCGGGCGTGGCCAACGGCGGGGTGATCATGGCGCCGTACCTGATCAAACAGGAACTGGACACCAAGGGCGGCGTCATGTCCACCACCTCGCCCAGCCAGCTGTACAACCCGATCACGTCCGACCAGGCCAACCAGCTGAAGGACATGATGATCTCGGTCGTGCAGAACGGCACGGGAACCGCCGCCCAGATCAGCGGCGTCCAAGTCGCCGGAAAGACGGGCACCGCGCAGCGCGGGACCGGGCAGAACGCGCTGGCCTGGTTCCTGTCCTTCGCGCCGGCGGACAACCCCAAGGTCGCGGTAGCCGTGCTGGTGCAGGACAACGATCCGAACGCGGGCGACGTGTACGGCGGCACGCTGGCCGCGCCGATCGCGAAGGATGTGATCCAGGCGGTACTCGGCTCGCCCGCGCAGTGAGCGGCGTGCCAGGGCGGTTCCACCTGCGTCGCCAAGCTCTACTGCACGCCTCGTTCGCCATGAAACAATCGCGCCGAGTGGGTTGGCACGGACGAAGACAACAGCACGACGAAGACGGAACCCAGCGGATCGCCGCCGCCGGCGGGCACCCGGCCCGAACGGGACGGCGACAGGGGAAGGGCTGAACAGATGGAAGAACCGCGTCGCCTGGGCAACAGGTATGAGCTCGGCGCGGTACTGGGTCGCGGCGGCATGGCAGAGGTGTTCATGGCCCGCGACATCCGGCTCGGCCGCGCGGTCGCGGTCAAGACGCTACGCGCCGACATGGCGCGCGACGCGACGTTCCAGGCCCGCTTCCGCCGCGAGGCCCAGTCCGCGGCATCGCTCAACCACCCGGCGATCGTTGCCGTGTACGACACCGGCGAGGACTACATCGGCGGCGTCTCGCTGCCCTACATCGTCATGGAGTACGTAGACGGTTCGACGCTGCGGGACCTCCTGCACTCGGGCCGCCGGCTCCTGCCGGAGCGGGCGATGGAGATCACCGCCGGAGTGCTCCAGGCGCTGGACTACAGCCACCGCAACGGGATCATCCACCGCGACATCAAGCCGGCGAACGTCATGCTCACCCGGCAGGGCGCGGTGAAGGTGATGGACTTCGGCATCGCGCGGGCCATGGGCGACCAGGGCATGACGATGACGCAGACCTCAGCGGTCATCGGCACGGCGCAGTACCTCTCCCCCGAGCAGGCCAAGGGCGAGACGGTCGACGCGCGCTCGGACCTGTACTCCACCGGCTGCCTGCTCTACGAACTGCTCACCGGCCGGCCGCCGTTCGTCGGCGACTCCCCGGTCGCGGTCGCTTATCAGCACGTGCGCGAGGCGCCGCTGCCGCCGTCGCACCACGACCCGGAGGTTCCGGCGGTCGCCGACGCGATCGTGCTCAAGTCTCTGGGCAAGCATCCCGACGAGCGCTACCAGTCGGCCGAGGAGATGCGGGCCGACATCGAGCGCGCGCTCGACGGCCGCCCGATCGCCGCCGCCCCGACGCTTGCGGCCGGATACGGCTCGGCGAACGCGCCGACGCAGGTGGTGTCGAACGCCGCAGGCTACGGCGGACAGAACACCGCCGGTTACGGACCGCCGACGCGTTACCAGCCGACGTCGTATCAGCCGTCCTACGACGACCAGGGGCCGGAGGACGGTCCGCGTAGGCGCGCCGACGGCGGAAACGGCGGCCGGGGCAAGTCGAGCGACAAGACGGGCTACATCATCCTGGCCGTCGTCGCGGTGATCGCGATCGTGCTCGGCGTGTTCGTCTTCAGCAAGCTGTTCGGCGGCGGCACCGGGAAGACCACGACGGTGCCGAGCATCATCGGTAAGACCGTCCAACAGGCGCAGTCCGCGCTCGACGCGAACGGGCTCAAGCTGGGCAGCAGCACCTGCCAGGGCGACGCGGCGAACAGCGCCACGGTACAGGCCGGTCAGATCATGTCGCAGAACCCTCAGAGCGGCGCGACCGCGACGTCCGGCGCACCGGTGAACTACTGTGTGTCGGCTGGCGCGCAGCAGAAGAAGCTGCCGGACGCCACGTCGCTCAACAGCAACACCAAGGACACGGTGGAGAAGACGCTCGGCGACGCCGGGTTCGCGACCCTACAGGAGTCGGACCAGGCGAACGGCAGCGTCCCGGCCGGCAACGTCATCGACCTTCAGGACGCCAACGGCAAGTCGCTGGCCGGGCAGGTCGTGGCGGTCACCACGCCGATCACGGTGGTGGTCTCCACCGGGCCGGGCAACGCGACCGTGCCGCCGGTCATCGGCCAGACCTGCACCCAGGCCCAGCTGACCCTCCAACAGGCCGGCTTCCAGACCACGATCTCGAACCAGTACAGCCCCGACGCCCAGAACGGCTACGTCATCGGCACGGATCCGGGCGGCAATGCCACCGCGGCGAAGGGCAGCCCGGTGAAGATCTTCTGCTCGCAGGGAGCCTCGCCCACCCCGACCCCGTCAGCCACGGCGACGGCGTCCGGGGGCACCGGCGGCTTCCTCGGCGGCCTGGGCGGCGTGACCGGCAGCCCGAGCCCCGCCGGGAACTGAGAAACCGAGGAAAAGGTCGGCTGTCGGATCGGAAAGTTTCAGGAAGCAAGCCGCGAAGGCCTCGCACCCACCACGGGCGCGAGGCCTTCGGAGCGTTTGACCGCGTCCGGGTCACCGCAGACGGCGAGCCAGTTGGCGAGCATCCGGTGGCCACCCTCGGTCAGCACCGACTCGGGGTGGAACTGGACCGCCTCGATCGGCAGGGTCGAGTGCCGCACTCCCATGATCACGTCGGCATCGGTGCGCGCGGTGACGGCCAACTCGCCGGGGAGGGTGTCCGGCTCGATGGCCAGCGAGTGGTAGCGAGTGGCGATGAGCGGACTCTTCAAACCCTCGAAGGCTCCGGCGCCGTCGTGCGAAACCAAGCTGGTTTTGCCGTGCAGCAGTTCGGGCGCACGGCCGACCACCGCGCCGAACGCGACGGCGATCGACTGGAGCCCGAGGCAGACGCCGAACAGCGGCTTGCCGATCGCGGCGCAGTGCCGGACCATCGCGACGCAGACGCCGGCGTCCTCGGGCGTTCCGGGTCCCGGCGAGAGCAGCACGCCGTCGTACCGGTCGGCCTCCTCGACCGCGACGGCGTCGTTGCGGCGCACCTCGCAGTCGGCGTCCAGCTGGTAGAGGTACTGGACCAGGTTGAACACGAACGAGTCGTAGTTGTCGACCACCAGGATGCGCGCCATACGGTCAGCGTAGTCGCCCGTGCACTGTATTGACTGCCGCCGCTATCAGCCGTCGACCGCCGACTACTGCGAGAGGGAGCCGTTCCCGGTGAACGGCAGATGCGGCCCGATCCACGGGAAGACGTACTGAAAGAGCACGAACACCGCAATGGCGAAGATGACCAGCACCCACAGGAGACGCACCCACAGCGATCCGGGCAGGTGCCGCCAGATCCACGCGTACATGCGCCGGTTGCTGCCTTCCGTTCTCCGCGCGTCTTAGGAGCTGTCTGCGCACGTAATCGGATAGTGACCCTTCGCTACGCTATCGGGTGCCGTGGGCAGATACGGCGAAGACGCGCGTAATGGCCACCTGAGAATGCCCAATGGCCGCTGTCGCCACGGCGCGCACCCGGCTACGCTATGTCTGCCGTACAGCCGTCGGTGTGTCAGTGAGCAGGAGAGTTCCGTGCCGAAGTCGAAGACTCGGGAGAAGGCGGCCTACACGCCGCCCGAGCAGAGGGTCCAGAAGATCAAGGTCGAGTCCTCGGCCTGGGTGCCGCGGTTCATGGTCGCCTTCTTCGTGATCGGCCTGGCCTGGATCGTGGGCTACTACCTCGGCTTCCACTGGACCGCGACGCTCGGCGCCTGGAACGTGGTGATCGGCTTCGCGTTCATCTCCGTCGGCTTCGTCATCTCGACCCGCTGGCGCTGACCGCGCGATCCACAGACTCGATCCACACTGTGCAGTCCATACACAGCGGTAACGCACACACTGTGTGCTCCGCACGACGCATTCCGCATCAGTCCGCTGTGTTCACAGTCGGTAAGCGCTGGTAGAAGCGTTATCCACAACGCGCAGGTGGCCTTGTCCACAGGTTATCCACAGTGTGGAAAACTTCACACGATCTGTGGATAACCCTGGGTGGTCAGTCTCCTGCGACCAGTGGCCGCACTGTGAGTCCCCACTGCACAGCAACCCTCCACACGCCCACCCTCCGCACGCCCGTTATCAACTCCAGCTACCCCGGCAGGCCGATCCATCCGCCCAGCACCGCGCTACCACTGGCCTGGGCTTGGAGCTGCGACGTGTGCACTATGACGATGATCGCAGCGGTCAGCAGGATCGCCGAGCCGGTCGCGGTCGGGATGAGGTTCTGTGGATTGCGGAACCAGGAGACCACCGCGCGCGCCCGCGGCGCGAAGGCCAGCGCGGCGCCAAGGATCAGTCCCGCCACCAGTCCGCCCACGTGTGCCTCCCAACTGATGCCGGGCACACTGAAGCTGAAGACCAGGTTGAGCAGGATGACCGTGATCACCGGCTGCACGTTCAGTCGCTCGCGGAACGCCAACACCGCGAGCACGCCGAGCAACCCGAAAATGGCCCCTGACGCGCCGAGGCTGCTGCCGTAGGCTGGCAGTGCCGCGTACGAGGCAGCCGAGCCGGCGATGCCGCAGACGAAGAAGGTCACCACGTACCTGCTGCGGCCGAGCCGGCTTTCCACCGGAACGCCGATCCACCACAGCGAGAGCATGTTCATTCCCAGGTGCACGAGGTTCGCGTGCACGAACACCGAGCTGACCAGCCGGTACCAGTCCCCGTACGCGACTCCTATGTGCCGCGCCGAGGGCAGCGAGGAGATCTGCTGCGCCATCGCCTGGAGGTCCATCCGGTCGGTGAAGGCCTGGCCGACCAGCTTCTGCAACCCGAACATGACGACGCACACGCCGATCAGCACGCCGGTGGCCACGCCCTGCCGCGCATGATGGCGCCCGCCGGCGATCGTGCGAGCCTGGCGCACGACCCGGTTGCCGTCACGCACACACTCAGGACACTGAAAGCCCACCGAGGCCGGGATCATGCAGTCGGTGCAGATCGACCGATCACAACGGGAGCAACGCAGATACGTCTCGCGGTCGGCGTGCCGGAAACACACCGGCGTACCCGGCGCCGCGGCGGCACCCGGTGTCGTGGTCGGCAGTTGGTCGGACGGCATGGTCACGGTCCAATCCCCGATGAATGCGGGCCCGGACGCGCCGGGCCCGCGGATCGCTCGTCAGGAAGCGCGCCGCTCGATCACCACGGATTCGAGCACCACGTCGGTCAACGGCCGGTCCTGCCCGCCGGTCGGCACGTTGGAGATGGCGTCCACGACCTTGCGGCTGGCGACGTCCTCGACCTCGCCGAAGATGGTGTGGTTGCCGTTGAGCCAGGTCGGCGTGCCGACGGTGATGAAGAACTGCGAGCCGTTGGTGCCGCGCCCGCCGCGCTTGCCCGCGTTCGCCATCGCCAGCAGGTAGGGCTTGCTGAAGGTGAGGTCGGGGTGGATCTCGTCATCGAACTGGTAACCGGGACCGCCGAAGCCCTGGCCCAGCGGGTCGCCGCCCTGGATCATGAAGCCGGGGATGATCCGGTGGAAGACGGTGCCGTCGTACAGCTTAGCCGTGCTCTTCTGCTCGGTGCGCGGGTCGGTCCACTCCCTGCCGCCCTCGGCCAGCTCCACGAAGTTGCGCACCGTCTTCGGCGCGTGGTTCGGGAACAGCCGCACGGTGATCTCCCCGTGCGTGGTCTTGAGTACGGCGTAGGTCTCCTCGGCCATCACGGCCCTCACTTCCATCGCTCACTGCGCTGCGCAACGCCCCCCGGCCCGCGTCCCCCGCCGGGCCCAGGCGGTCGGCTGTCCCGGTTATCTTCCCACGCGGTGGAGGTTCACCGCGCCGCAGTAGCTGAGCAGTAGCTGATCCGTGTCAATCCCGCATGCGGGATGGCGGCATCCCGGTGAGGCTTGTCCGGTACGCGAGGAAAATCCCCCTCCTAACGGCGTAATAAGCGCATAGTCATGGTGGTCCAGGGAAAACGGGGGGAGTCCGAACGAGGGAAGAGTGAAGGGTGAAGGGCCAAGCCGTGACCAAGACGAGCCAATCCCAGCAGCCGCAGCGTACTTCCATCCAGCCGTGGCTCCGTGGCCGGTATGCGGCGCTGCGCGCGGAGACCGATCCCCGCTGGCAGCAGACGCGCGCGACGGTAGTGCCCGTAATCACGGACACGTCCCACCGAGTACGCCACGAGTTGATGCCCGCCGCAGTACTACTGTCGTCACGCGTGGCGGAAGAGGCGAAGCACCGCTCCGCCCCTCTGCGCGCCGAAGTCTCCGACCGGGCATCCGCGACACTCGCCGCAGCGCGCGGTCAGGTGACCGCAGCCCAGATCGAGCACTTGAAGCGGCGCAACCCGCACCGCAAGTTCTGGTTCCTCGGCGGTGTCGCAGCAGCCGGCGCGGCACTCGGCACGGCCGCGATGCTCTGGCAGCGTTCGCGATACCACGCCTGGGCCGAGGACGAAGCAATGCAGAACGGCGTCGACGCCGACATAGACGCTAGCGCTAGCGCTAACGCCAACTCCAATCCCGCCGCCGCCCCGGAGCGGCTCGACGCAATGGATCGTGACGAAGCATCAGCGCCAGGTCACAACGGCACAACCCCCAACACCAGCAACGACGCAAACGCGTCACCTACCGGGCGACACTCCAGCAAGCACCAGTAGCGAGCGATTGCAATAGCAATAGCCAGCCACTCACCGTGATCACCCCAGTCCTACGAGGCTGATCAGTCGATCAGGCTGATCAGGTGAGGTAGATCTGATCCCCAGAGACGACGACGGGCTTGGCAGCCAACGACGCGTTGGCCGGCCCCTGGATGACGGAGCCGTCCATGGCACTGAAGATCGAGCCGTGGCAGGGACACATGATCTGGTTGTCCGACACGGAGGCGACAGTGCAGCCCTGGTGCGTACAGATGGCGGTGAACGCGTTGTAGGTTCCAGCGCTCGGCTGAGTGATGACCGTACCGCCGTCGTCAGCGACGACCTTCCCGCCTTGCAGCGGTATTTCCGAGGTCTCGGCGACCGGGATGCCGTTGGCGGCGGCCTGGTCGTCCGAAGACGTCTGGTCGGCTATCGGCGTGTTGAGGCTCCACGCAGTACCGCAGGCCGCAGCCGCCAGCCCGACAGCCACCGTCGCACCGCCCACCCCGGCCACGCGCAGAACCGCCCGGCGGCTCGAACCGCCGCCGATCTCCGCCTCGTCAGCGGTCTGATGCCGACTTGTTTCCAGGGCCATCGGTTTTCCTCCAGGGCAAGCGGTGTCAGGCGTCACCGTACCCACCGCCGACCACCCGGCAACATCACAGCGTGCTGAACGACAAGCGAATTCGGCAGCTGCTCAGTGGAGACACCACAGCGATTGAGCCATGTGATCCGGTACCGTACGCGCCTGCCCGCCGTCGTTGCTCAGCGTCGACGTCAACCTGCGTCAGGAGACTCCACTACGAAGCGCGCCGCCAAATTGGTGCACACGGTCCGCGTCGATCATGATCGTGACGCCGAGGTCGAACCTGACGAGCAAGCGAATGTAGCGACGCTTCTCGTGGCCTTCGCCCCGCATCT
The DNA here is from genome assembly GCF_035946395.1 of Actinocrinis sp. NCBI lineage: Bacteria > Bacillati > Actinomycetota > Actinomycetes > Catenulisporales > Actinospicaceae > Actinocrinis > Actinocrinis sp. The sequence continues at coordinate 857 of NZ_DASYZI010000148.1, read as the reverse complement.
TCACCTCCGGCTGGCTACCCACCCGCATCGGGCGCGCCTCGGCATACTCGACGTAGTCGATCACTTCCAAGACTGTGCCAGCCTGGCCCTCGTTGATCCACGCCTCGACGTACGGTTCCTGCACGGCTAACTTGCAGTCCGCCCCAGCAACGACCCGGGTTCCGACCTCCGGCCTCCACATACCCGCCCTCTTCCCCGACTGGCTGTACCCGATCCCTGCATCTGAGTGTGCGGCAGCCCGCGAGTCTGTGGCGTGCGACCGCGATAGCCCTCATCCCTCACTTGCGGCATCGGTGGGGCGTACCCGGATACCCCGCACGAGTGAGTGCGGACCGGGGCAGGCCGGGCCGGGGCGGGCCATGCAACGTCACCGCTCGTCAGCACGTTTGCTGTACTTGACCGCTGTACCCATGCCAGGCACCGTACTTCGTCGAGCGTTCCCGTCAGGGCGGTTCCCTGGCCTCAGCTGCCATCGGCGATTGTTGTCCGCTGTCAAACATTTCGCTGACTTCTCGCTGACTATGGCCGTTGACTTGGAGTGTGGCTGCCAGTCTGGCCCAGATCATGCGGATAACAATGAATGGATGCCTGCACATGAGCGCGCAGAGTGGACCGCATGGATCTTTGCGATCGAGGAACTCGGCGCAGACCCGTGCGTCGACAACTTCGAACAGCTCGTCAGCGCCAGAAACAAGTTCCTGGAAACGTCGACGCCTCCGCCGGGCTCTCACCAGCCTCGGCCAAGCCGCCTGATTCCCCTCGTTGAGCTCTGGAACGCCCAGGCCGAAACCCTGCGCGAATCGAAAGCAAGGCGTTCCAGTTCGTAGCCGCCAATCGGCATCGCTCGCGCACACCGC